>NZ_MTPW01000001.1:300000-600000 GCF_002954765.1 Nonlabens arenilitoris
TTGTTATTAGAGACTCAGATAGCAACCTCATGTATCAATAATTTAATGCTTGGGATTATCTAAATATCGGTAAAAAATCTCCTAAGTCCTATTGGTCGTAAGAAATTGAGTTTAATTAAATATTATTTAATGATTAAATGCTATTATCTAAGCAATGTAAAATGCCCCTTATGCACTAAACCGTTCTCACGTTCCACAATGAACCAATAATCACTAGATGGCAGTAGCGCACCATTATAAGTGCCATCCCATCCTATCCCGTCAGCATTAATTTGTTTAAGTAGTTTGCCGTATCTATCATAGATATACACTTTACTATCAGGCTCATATCTACTATTGATGATCTGCCAGTAGTCGTGAAAACCATCACCATTAGGAGTAAAAAAACGTGGATAATACAACATTGCTACAGACTGACTAACTGTTGAACAGCCGTTAAGGTCACGGACAAATATGGTATATTGATCAATAGTTAAACGTGTAAACACATTTGAACTTTGATAATTAATGCCATCTATTGAGTATTCAAAATCTCCAATACCATTTACCTCTACCGTAATTGAATTGTTAGTAAGAGACCAATCTTCAACGATGACGTCGTTGATTTGCACACTTGTGGCTATTACATCAAATGAAAAGTTAGTTTCACATCTAGTATTCCCTTGAATATTAGTAACAATTAAGCTATACGTATCTATGGTATTAATTGTAATTGACGCGGTAGTCTCACCAGTAGACCATAAATATTCATCAAATCCATTTCCAGCATTAATAGTTAAAGGCTGATTTTCACAAAGAAAATATTCAGTATCAAGAGATAATTGTGGACTTTCTAATAATTGAAGCTCAAAAGATGTCGTATCAAAACATGCATCGCTATCCACTACACTCACACGAGCTATAATTTGTTGATTATTTGAAGTATTGATATAATTTGTCGGACTATTGATAGGTAAGTTATTATTTAAATCTGTCAGCGATTCAAAATAATCAACACGTAACCCATTAGGACCTTGGCCATTTAAAATACCAACCGTTTGCATTGTAAGATCAAAGGATTCAATTCCATTTGCATCTATATCGCATCGTATAAGATCGTTTACATTATTTGCAACAGGTGTATTAAAAATGGTTACTACACGACTTTCTATGAATAATTGTCCAGTCACAGCCTCTGTGACATTTAAAGTGACATTGTAATCACCTGCAGCAGCATAAACATGTGTAGGGTTCTCAAGATTTGAAGATGTACCATCGCCAAAATCCCACGTAATTGATGAGTAATTTTGAGATAAATTTGCCGTAAATTGAGATACATCGCCCAAACAAATATGGTCTACGATAAATCCTATATCAAAGTATGACTGAACAAAAGGTGGTAATCCTAATCGAGATAATCTATTATTCAATGTTACACCATTAGAAGAATATCCAGCTAAAACACCAGCTTCATCTGGGTTATTGATAACTCCTAACCTATCATATCCATCTTGGGCTATATAAATTCTTCCATCTGCTGCTAATTGTAGAGAGTTATTAGAACCAGTAACAGTATTAGAAGATTGTGAACCTAGAGCAACCTTAGAATTATCCACATCTACAGCATTAAAATTCAATAAATCAAATTGATACACACCTTCAAAACTTTCAGTAACATACAGGTACCTACTACGTGGGCTAAACTCTACTCCATAAATTTTTGAGCTATTATTCCCCATATTTGTACTGAAAGATGTAATTTGAAAAGGGTTACTCAACTGACCTGATGTCGCATCAAAATCTAAAAGTTCTAAAATCTCAGATTCATTATAAATGACTGCTAGTTTAGTACCGTCAGGTGATGCCTTCATTTGACCTATAGTGTCTGCTAAAACCGTCACGTTATTCCCTACTGCACTCACCACAGGAATAGTATTTATACCATTAACACCTACTAAATATGACGTAAATTCATTAGAATCGTATTTATGAGCTATAACCCATACATCAGTACCGTTTGAATGACTGACAGCCGTAATCTTTTCTGTTGTAGGGTCATGAAGTAAAATGTTTTTATCAGCAGTCACTGCTCCTAGACCATTGTCCAAAGATATATCAACAATACTGTATCTAAGACCACCAGGCGCTGCAAGGGATTGCAAGGTGAAAATATAGTAAAGGTTTTGATTACCTGGATGTGGAACTATCAAGCCCGATTGAGTACTAGAAGAATTACCTTGTAATTGTGAACCATTAGGCATCACTACATGATTTCTATTATAAACACTTCTTCCATCTGTATAAAATCTAAGATTTCCCTGTGAGTCCGATATTGCAGCACAACCTTCAGCAGTATTTAAATTCCCGTTAGTTAAAGCCACAGGAATACCACTGTTAAATGATAATCCTGCGTTCTCCCCAAAATACCAATTACTCGCTTCTCCTTGACCATTTAAAAATTTAAAAACAAATAGTAATAAGAATATATGTAAGTAATATGATTTCAAACTCAGGATATTTTAGATATGCAATTTAATTGGTAATTCGCTTTCGCGAAAGCGAATTACCAAAAACCTAGAAGCATAAAAAAAAGACCACCTTAGGAGGTGGCCTTTTTAAAATTAAAATTTGGCTAAATTTTAGTCTTTTGATAATTTTATATTTTGAATACCATCAATTGATGAGACCTTTGCAATATACATTCCTTGAGAAAGACTTGTTGCATCTAAACTAACAGAAGTAGCATTACCATCATGCTGATTTAAAACTAATTTACCAGTCAAATCATATACTTCTATAGTATCAATTTGGTTATTAGCAGATTGAATAGTCCAACTATTTTGTGTTGGATTAGGAAATGCATTAAAAACATTTAACTTAAATGAATCTGAACTAAGCGTTTGTTGAGAGAAATAAATATTATCAACATAAATAAAATCAGACTGTAGATTACTTGAAGCATCTATTTTCCATTGAAAAAAGTTAGCCTTAGAAAAACCACCGGTTCCACCTGTGCTTCTAGGGGCAGTATTCTCAAAATAAGATAAAGGTATTTCCACATGCGTCCATGCTTCCGTTACGATAGCTTCTTGTGGAGCGGCACCGCCTATTTCATACCAGTATTCAACTACAGCACCGTTGTTATCAATGATATAAAATCTAAGTTCTGTAGACATATTATCTGCCCAATAATCAAACTGTAAAAAATTATATGCTGTTATATCAACAACACCATTTTTACCTTCGCCATAACCGGCAGCAGCAAGATTGAATTTAAAGGTATTATTAACTCCTGAGGTACCTAAATCTACAATATTAGACTGACCAAAATTGTAGTCGCGAGTCCAGAAGTTAGTGTAACCACCAGTATCTGTAAAAATAGATAAAACTTCTGCAGCAGGTGCTGAAGGATTTGGAGCAGCAGTCGCAGGAATAGGATCAACTGGTATCATCGCACCATTAGGCCCAGTAATATCATCAATATAATAAGTTCCTGTAGCTGTATTACCAGGTGTTGAATCTGTAAATATTACAATAGTTGGATATTCATTTCCTAGACCAGCTCCAAAATCAATATTAACAGTTTGCCATCCCATCATATCAGTGGTAAAAGTCAACTCAGTCGCTCCCGATGATCCTCCTTCAAATTTCAAAAGGTGAGTTCTCAAAGTAGCATCTGGCGCCCATATTCTCATAGATATAATGTTAGTGGCATCATTAGATAAATCAACAAAAGTATCTAATCCCATAGCTGCTCCATCAAAATCAACTCCTGCACCTATCATTTCAAGAACTTGATTAGTTGGATCTGTAGGATCTACAACGACACTTGCTACTGTTCCATTAAAAGCACCAAAGTTGTCATCTTCTGGCACTTCAAAATCTAAAGGTAATGACTGTGAAAATCCTGCTATTGAAAACAAGAAAAGCAATAAAGTAATTTTTTTCATTTAGTTATTTTTTAATGTTTAATTCGATAATTTAAATCTAGAACAATAACGATGTAGTTATCTCTATTAGACCTATACAAAAAATCATCAATTAAAATTTTTATCAACTTTTATGAGCGCTTATTATAACTTACTGACTTTATGATGATTACAATTTCTACAACGTTTTCGAATAGATAAATATTCAACCTAAAAAAGAAACATGTTGTGGTAATGATGTGAAAAAAGTAGAGAATATCAAAGAGCCAAAACTCACATAATCTGACATTTAAAATACATTCTTACCACAGATAGATATTTTGTTATTGATAAATTCTACATATGATTGCATTCAATAGTGCACTAACGATACCTCTATATAAGACTACTTTTTTATATTTATTTAGTTATTAACCATTGATATATAATGTAGCTATCATTAAATAGAATAAAAAAAATGGTTCCCTAAGGAACCATTTAACAACATAAATAATCATCTAACTACTGATAAACTCTTATGTAATCTACCTCCATGGTACTCTCTACAAATGCTGGGTCGATAGCACCACCAAAATCACCTCCCATGGCTATATTCAAAATAAAGAAAAAATCTTTATCAAAAGGCAATGTTGGGTCATTTGCGACTTGATGAAATTGTTGATCATCAACAAAAAACTTGATCTCAGTACTCGTCCATTCCATCTTATAAACATGAAAATCTGACGAAACACCAGAAACAGTTAAGTTACCACCATCAGCATTTCCTGCAAACGCACCAGGATGATGAACAGTCCCATAAATAACGTCTTGATTATTACCTATATGTTCCATTATATCTATTTCTCCAGCTGCTGGCCATATATTTGTTTGATAGTCTGATCCTAAAGTCCATATCGCAGGCCATGTACCACCGCCAGCAGGAAGTTTAGCTCTTACTTCAACAGTACCATAGGTAAAGTCATAAAGGCCTTCAGACTTAATTCTAGCAGATGTATAATTAGCTCCATTGAAGTTTTCAGCCTTAGCAGTAATTTTTAACACTCCATTCTCAACCGTTACATTTTCAACACGATCAGTATAGGTTTGTGACTCATTATTTCCCCAACCATTAGACCCAGTCCCCAAATCGTAGGTCCAGTTGGCTGGATCTGGCGCACCATCAACATTAAACTCATCTGACCATACTAGAGAACCTGTAGTACCACCACTTGTAGCATTAGGATCGTCAGTGGAAAATATATGGTACCAAGCTAGATTACCATTCATAATAGAACGGACTACTAGTCTATTTTCTGAAATCTCGAGAATATCATATAAAGAAGAATTAATATAATAACTCATAAAACCGTCTCCACTGAATTGCATTGCAGTACCACGTTTTTCATCTTCTGGGACGATAGAGTCTGATGGTAGGAAAGTGACATTTTTCACACCAGAAGTATCATAAGTATAACAATAATCAAACCCGTTAGAGCCACCTGCAACGCTTTCAAAAGCTCCATTGAAATATGTCTCACCTCCATTTAGTAATTCATATGTTACATTATCTCCGTTTTGAGAGAACACTAGTTGATCCATATAAAGACATAAGCTTTCTGGGGCTCCATTTTTTTCAAAAGGTGCTGCACTATAAAAAGCTGGAAAGTTATTTTCTCCTGGGTTAGCAGTGTTAGGATCATTAGGTCCCACTCCTAAATGACCAGGCTCTGCAGCGGCCCAGTACCAAGTTTTTGATGACCCATCACCGCCAGTTAAAAAGGTTTTTGCCTCAACATCATTGAAAGCACTAAACACCTCTACTAAAATTACTTTAGATGTGGATAATCCGCCAGTACCAGTTGCTATAACCGTTACACTATACGTGTTCACACCAGGCTCAACAAACTGATGCGTGATTGCACCATCATAAGCAGATCCTGTGCGCATATCTCCAAAATCGAAAGTAAAATTAATAGCATTGTCTGCCGATGCTGTAAAGTCAACCTTACCACTACCATCACCACTAGGGTTCATTGCATCTTGACCTCTTACTATAAAATTCACTTCAAGATTAGTAGGTGCTGAGATATCTCCAAATTGTAAATCGTCTTCCTGACATGATAGCACCAAACAACCTAGAAAGGCGAATAGATATATTTTTTTTAAAAGTTTCATAATGCTTTTATTAGTTTGTTAGTTCAATTTCATCAAAGTAGTAGTCTACTCCAGTTCCTGCATTACCAAAATCAAAGAACACTACTATTTTTTGATAATTATTTGAGCTATTGATACCTGTGAAGTCAAATGTTAGCTCTTCCCAACCATTTGCTACCGTATTAATAACATCTACCTCAGTATTAATATTAGCATCAGCAGAGTTTTCTAATTTCATCTTAACCACAATTCCTGATTGAGGCGACCAAGTCTTTAATTTAATTTTCTGTAAGCTTGTAAAATCAACAGGAGCATCAAGTTCAATGAATGATCCAGCCCAAACTTGTGATCCATTAGATTTATTGAGATTTGCCACAGTAGCGGTAGTATTTATACCAGTTGCATCTGGATTTGCTATTACTAACGTGGCTGCTCCACCAAAGTCGGTGAAACTGTAATTAAGTGTAGTGTCTTCAAAAGTTACTGGTAATTCTAAAGCTGCCATACCATCAGTCAAAGCTATATCATCAAAATAGTAATCAGTCCCAGCACCAGCGTTTCCAAAATCAAAAAACACAACTACCCGTTGATAATTATTTGTATTAGTTATACCTGTGAAATCAAATGTAAGCTCTTCCCAAGCATTTGCTACTGTATTTACCACATCGACTTCTACATTAATATTAGGATCTGCTAGATTTTCCAATTTCATTTTTACAGTGATACCTGATTGAGGCGACCATGTTTTTATACTGATCATTTGCATTAATGAAAAATCAATAGGGTTATCCAATTCAATAAATGATCCTGCCCACACTTGTGATCCATTTGATTTATTTAGGTTACCTACCATAGAAGAGGTGTTTAATCCTGAAATATCAGGATTAGACACTAATGAAGTATTTGCTCCACCAAAATTATCAAAGTTGTAAGTTAGAAGCGTAGACTCAAAATCTAAAGATAGCTCTAAAGCTATAGGACTTTGACCTGTTAATTCAATGTTATCAAAATAGAATGTATCTGAGTTACCAGCATTACCGAAATCATAAAATACAATCACTTTTTGGTACTGTTGAGTAAGGTCAGCAGCAGAGAAATCAAAAATCAAAGTCTCCCATGAACTAGTGGCCGCAGTAGGCACATCTAATTCTGTACTAATATTAGAATCTAAAGCATTTTCTAACTTCATTTTCACAATAGCTCCAGCTG
This sequence comes from Nonlabens arenilitoris, assembly GCF_002954765.1. Lineage (NCBI taxonomy): Bacteria > Pseudomonadati > Bacteroidota > Flavobacteriia > Flavobacteriales > Flavobacteriaceae > Nonlabens > Nonlabens arenilitoris. Next base: position 307,251 of record NZ_MTPW01000001.1, read on the forward strand.
GTAAAGGCGACCAAGAATCTAATTTTATTTTTTGAAAAGTAGTAAAATCTATGGCTTCATCTAATTCAATAACAGTTCCAGCAAAAACTTGTGCGCCAATATTTTTAGTCGTTTCTGCAACGAAAGAACTATTGTTACCTAAAGGATCTGGATTAGCAACTTTTGCAGAAGCAGCACCACCAAAATCAATAAAATTATAAGCTAAAGTAGCAGATTCAAAATCTATAGGAAGTAGAAAAGGATCGATAATAGATACCATTTCAGTTGCTGTTGTAGTTGCTGCACCACCGCTGAAAGCTGTAACGGTAACCATGTAATCACCAGTTGAAGAATACACATATCCTGTCTCACCAGTTGTAGATAAACTTTGTGCAGGCAAAGTAGCATCTTCACCAAAAGTAACTTCAAACATAGTTGCAAAGTCTGCTGTTGCAGTAACGATAACTCCAAAACTAGTATTAGGATCACTTGTTATGTCGATAACTAAATTTTCAGGTGCTCTAAAGGACACCATCAAGTCCTTAGTAATTTCTGATACTTTACCATTTAATGAAATAGCGAGCAGTCGTATGGAATAAACACCTTCGTCATAGACACGCTCAGTACTTTCACCTGGTAGTAATTCAATCGATTCTTCTGATCCATCACCATAGAAGAGTTCATATGAAGCTGCTCCAGATGAAGAAGGTGTTAAAGTGACTGTACCACTATTATCCTGAAGAATGTTGAATGTAATATCGAGCTCTTGTGGAGCACTTAAATTTTGAACTTGATTAGTAAGATCGTCTTCAACACAGCTAACTACAGCCATGAAAATTATTAATAAAACACTTAGAAAATAGAATATCTTTTTCATGTTAATATGATTAATAGTTAGGGTTTTGTTCCCATCGGTTACCCGATAATATAATTTCGTCTACAGGAATAGGAAACACCTCATGTTTACCTGTGACAAATCCGTTTATTTCTGTAGCTGCTCTACCAGTGCGTACTAAGTCAAAAAAGTGATGCCCTTCACCGACTAACTCTACTCTCCGTTCATGATAAATTGCATCAGTCAACGCAGCTCCCGTAGCGGTAACTAATGGCATCATTGCTCGCATTCTAACCTCATTGAGATAATCTCTAGCGATGTCATCACCTAAGTTTCCGCGATTATATGCTTCGGCAGCCATAAGATAAACATCTGCAAATCTGATAGCTCTATAATTATTAGGGTTAGTTAAGTTTTGATCTCCTGTATTTAAGTCGCCCTTTCTAGCGATATACTTTCTGTTATAATATCCAGTATGCTCAAATCCAGTATTAAAGGTTGCTCCATTTGATGTAGCCCAGTCATCAATATCTAAAATAGCTACTGGTAGTCTAAGATCATTAGGTTCAAACTCATCATATACATCCTGAGTAGGTAAATTGAAGCTAAAACCAGAATCAAATACGGGACCGGTGTAATTACGTATACCATTAAAGCCTACAGCTACGTTTCCTTCACTACACTGTAAACAACCAAATCCTGCTCCTTCAACATCAGTATATTGCACTTCAAATACAGACTCAATGTTATTCTCATTATCGTTTTCAAAAATAGTTTCATAATCATCAACTAAGTCATAAGGCCCCATTAAAATCAACTCATCAAGAACATTAGCTGCATCGTCAAATTTATTCTGATATAAATAGACTTTACCTAATAAAGCTTGTGCAGCTCCTTTAGTTACTCTACCAGTTTCAATAGTGGTGTAATCGAGATTGTTTGCTGCAAATATTAAGTCTAATTCGATTTGCGTATAAACATCTGCTTTAGGAGTTCTATCGATTTCAAATTGATCACCAAATAATATTCTTTTATCCACTACTAATGGTACATCACCAAAAAACTTAACCAATTCAAAATAGTAATATGCTCTTAAAAAACGAGCTTGGGCTAGAACTTGTTGTTTCTCAGGAAATTCAATCTTATCTTGAAATTCCATAATATAATTTGCTCGATTAATACCAGCATACATCCAACCCCAAATATCCTTAAGTTGATCATTAACTGGTGTGTGCATCATATCATCTATTTGTTGAATACCGATAACATCTGTTGCACTTTCTCCGCCAGCAACAGTATTGTTCGACGCTATCTCACCAAGCATTACATTCATATAAGTACTTTGTAATAAGTCATAGGCACCTATTAATGCACTTTGATAATCTTCAGAAGTGTTAAAAAAGTCTTCAGAGTTTACATCTCTACTGGCAACATCTACATAATCGTCTGTACAGCTGTTTATAAATACAGTTGCACTCAAAATAAGAAATAGATTAATTATTTTTTTCATAATAATGAGATTAAAATTTTACATTAACACCTGCGAGAAATGTCCGTGGCACTGGATAGAATCCATAATCGATACCACCACCGATAGGTGAACCGTCTGATGCTGATGGGTCGAAACCACGATATTTAGTAAGTGTGAATAAATTATTTACAGAGACATAAAACCTCATGTCCTTTATTTTAAGTGAATCAAGTTTGGCGTCCGAAATAGTATATCCTACTTGCATATTTTGAGCTCTTAAGAAGGATCCGTCCTCGACGTAAAAGTCAGAAAATACCTGATTCGAAGTAGCACCAGTGCTAACTCTAGGTGTAGAATTACTGGTTCCAGAACCTGTCCAACGATCTAAATAATTTGTAGTAAGATTAGTAAGATTTTGATTACGTTCATAATTACGTACAACATCATTACCTATCGATGCGTATAAATAAGTCTGTACATCCCATTTCTTATAGTTGAAAGATAGATTAAGCCCCATAGTTACATCTGGTATAGGATTCCCTAAATCTGTTCGATCTTCTAAATTAATTACACCATCTTCATTAATATCTACATATCTTAAATCACCAGGTTGAGCGTTTGCACCCAGTACTTGTTGAGATGGATGTGATGCTACTTCATTAGCATTTTGAAAAATACCATCAGTACGGTACCCATAGAAATATCCTATAGGCTTACCTACTTCCATTCTAGATGGTGCTGGTTGACCTACACCAAAAGATCCTCCTTCTAAAAATCCTACAGAATTATTAACTTTAAGCACTTCATTCTTTAACGTTGCAAAATTATAACTTGCCGTAAAGGATAGATTATCATTGATTCTGTCTTTATAACTAATAGAAAATTCCAAACCTCGATTTTCAATATCTCCACCATTAATAACCGGCGCACTAGATCCTGGAGCAGTTACACCTAAAGTACCAGAAACTACAGGCACTAATAATAAATCTTCGGTACGGCGGGTATAATAGTCAATGGTTACATTCATTTTATAATCTAAAAATTCTGCCTCTAAACCTATGTCTGCTGTGTATTGTTCTTCCCATTTAATTTCCGGATTAGAAATAGCACCTATTGCAGTACCGAATATTAAACTATCACCGATAACATAAGCTCCTTCACCATTAAGCAATGAAATAAATCTATAATCAGGAATTCTATCATTTCCTATAATACCGTAAGAGCCTCTTAATTTCAGGAAATTAACAGATTTAGAATCCCTCAAAAAATTTTCTTTACTCATCACCCATCCTGCAGATGCTGATGGAAAAATTCCGAACTTATTTTCAGGACCAAATTTTGTAGATCCATCGCGTCTTATAACACCAGAGAACAAGTACTTGCCATCATAATCATATTGCAATCTAGCAAAATGTGATAGTAGTCTTGCATCATATTCATCACCTCCATTTTGGAAATTATCGACTACGTCAGATGCATTCTGTCTATTTGCATTTGAAAAACTATTATCTGGAATATCAAAACCTGTTAAACCATTAAACTTTCCAGTAGTTCTAAACGCAGACATTCCTACAGTAGCATTTAAGTTGTGCGCTTGCGCGAAAGTGTGCTTATAATTAATAAACGCATCATAAGTGTAATCCCTAAAGTAATTACTGTATTCTCCATAAACATTACGTGTTAAGTTAAATACTTTACCTGAACCATAGTTTGCCTCAGGCGCAAAATTATCACCGTAAGCTTCGGCATAATTAAATTGGATTCGGGTTTCAACCGTGAAGTCATCCCAAAACTTATAATTCAGTCCAAAATTTCCACTAATTTTATCTACTTTATTAGAATTGAATGTGTTCTCCAGTTGATGTACAGGATTAATAACTTCATTCCCTAAGCCTTCGGCTAAGGTAAAATCTCCATTTGCATCCCTTACTGAAAAGGTAGGAGCATTATTTACTGCATTAAATAAAACACTACCAAGACCAGTCTCAGATATCGTACTACGTGAAGTACCTGTGTAAAATAATCCTGTTTTAACTTTTAGATTGTGTAAGAGGTCATAATCAAAATTAAATCTTAAAGTTGAGCGTGTAAAATTACTTTTTCCAGCACCTACGATACCGTCTTGAGTAAGTAAAGCAGCTCCGAAAGCATATGCCGCTTTTTCAGTACCACCTCTTAAACCTATATTATTATTAAAAATTGGGGCGTTACTAAAAACTTCAGCCTGCCAGTCTGTATCATTTAATCCTACCACTGTTGAAAAAGGCGGTGTTTCTCCATTATTTGCAAATGCCTCATTAACTAATAACGCATACTGTTTTGAATTTAAAGTAGGTAATTTTCTAGTGGTTTGTTGAAAACCTACAAAAGCATCATACTCATATTGTAATTTTTGATATTTCCTACCACCTTTAGTAGTAATTAAAATAACACCATTTGCAGCACGTACACCGTAAATACCGGCAGTCGCATCTTTTAAAACCGTATAACTTTCGATATCTCCAGGATTTATAACACTTAAATCCTCTACAACGTTACCATCTACTAAAATTAATGGCCTATTATCACCATTAGTTGAAACTCCCTAATTCTTATATTAGAAGCAGCACCAGGCGAACCAGAGGTTGATGTCACATTAACACCAGCAACTTGACCTTGAAGAGCTTGTTCTATTCTGGTAGGTTTTAGACTTTCAATTGTTTCGGCATTTACAACAGTAACCGCACCTGTTACTTCTCTTTTTGCTTGTGTACCATACCCAACAACGATTATTTGATCAAGTGACGCGACATCTTCTTCAAGAGTGACAATTAAATTTGTACTGACAGGAATTTCCTTAGTCGTGTAACCTAAATAAGATATTACCAAAACATCAGATGATAATGCTACAACACTAAATTTACCATCAAGGTCTGTAGTGATACCTACATTGGTACCTTTAACAATAACTGAAGCTCCTAATAAAGGCTCTTGATTTGATCCATCTATTACTGTTCCTGTAAATGTTGTTTGCTGCGCAAACCCAATTAACGAAAACGTTGTAATAAGAAGAAAGAAAAAGTATTTATTCATCCTTTTAAAATTTGGTTGGTTAAAATTAATGTGAAGTATATGTTAATTAAAATTTTAAGCGCTACATCATCTCAACAATAGAATGTTTTTTTAAAAAACAACCAACAACACTTAAGTCACAGTAAATCAATAAGAAAAAACATTAATGATTTTCTAAAATTTAACTTACAAATCTAGTTGAGCGCTTTATGTTGTGTTAATGTTGTAGTGTTCTAATTAAATTGTAGTAATCGAAAACGTTGTAGAAAAACAAATTTATTGCTCAACATACGAATTGATTTAGAATTTTAAATCTTCATTTTTATTCCATATACCCCAGTATGCTCCTACCTCACCTTCAGCACTTTTTTCCAAGACTCATCAAAAGATGAAAAATAAAAAATATCAACTTTCTGTTTTTCAGACCACGCTTGTGTATCAATAAAGTATTTCATGGCATTTGTATTAGATGCCACGGCAGCTTTTAAACTTTCACCATGGCTAGGCCATCCTGTTTCTGTAATTATCACTCCTTTCCCACTCTTGCTTACAGCATTTAAAGTCTGATTAAACATAGCCTTCATATGGCTATTTGAATATTCAATAGCTGTTCCTTCCCAGTAAGGATAGCAATTAGCAAGTATAACATCAGTGTTTTCAACTAGTTCAGGATGAGACGAAAATTCATAATAAGCGTCTACATAACCAACTGTCAATTGAGGTACCGCTACCTTAACTCTTTTAATATAATTGATAAGCTGTTTTAGAGATAAATCATTTCGATAAAGGACTTCATTTCCTACCGCTGCAATATTAACAACTCCTTTTTTAGCTAAATTGATAAGAGCATTAATCTCTTTTTCGTTTTTTTCTAAATCATCACTTAACCATGCTCCTACCATAGTTTTTAAACCGTGTTTATGCGCCATTACAGGTATAAATTCATTGCCTTCAATACATGAGAAAGAACGAACCCATTTGGTGTATGGTTCAAGGATTTTTATCCTTCGTTCTACTTAATCCAAAGATATTTTATCTCCAGGTTTTTGTCCATCTTCATAAATACTAAAGCAAATTCCGTGAATTCCATCCATTAAAGTTTTATTCCATAATTGATGTAATTTGGTCTCAGAAAATTGGGATAACTCAATACCCCTTATTTTTAAATCGCTAGCACCTCTATCTTTTAAAAACTGATTTTTTCTAATCGACATACTTTAGTATTTAAAATTTTCGTCCTTATCCCATATTCCCCATCTTGCTCCTACATCACCTTCTTGATGAACTTTCCATGATTCATCAAACGATGAGAAGTAAAACATTTCTACTCCTTTATCTTTATACCAGTTAGTAACATTTACAAAATACTTCATTGCATTAATCATAGATGGAACTGCTTCTAGATTTTCTGATCCTTCATTAGGCCAACCTGTTTCTGTAATAATAATTGGTTTTTCTCCAGCCACTTGTTTCACCATTTCGTACATCTCATTAAGATAAGCAGTAGATTGATTTACAGAACATCCTTCCCAAAATGGATAACAATTAATTAATAAAACATCACACAATTCCACTAGTTGAGGATGGTCAACAAATTGGTAATACGCATCCACATATCCCACAGGTATATCTGGCAATGCCTCTTTAACCTTTTTGATATATTCCACAATCTCATCAATAGAATATTCATCTCTTAAAAGCACTTCATTACCTACTACAGCTATGTTTACGAGACCTTTTTGTGCTTGTGTTATTAGACCCTTTATTTCTAGATCATTTTGGGATCTATTATCACCTATCCAAGCACCTACCATAGTATTTAAGCCCTTAGAACGAGCAGACAGCGGTATTAACTCATTACCGTTTCTACAAGAAAATGAACGAACCCAAGTCGTATATGGCGCTATCACTTCCATTCTCTCATCGATTTGTGTCCCGCTTAATTTATGATTTACATTTTGCCCTTCTCTGTAAGGACTGAAACATATACCATGTAATTTTGATTTTAATGCATTATCAAACATAATCTTTAATTCCTCTATAGATATATCTTGGTCTACATCAGTGGCATATGAAGTTTTTTCATGGATAGATATTAAAGATTCTAATTTATTTTTACCGTAGAAGGAAGAACCTATAGCAAGATCAAAATTTTTACGCTTATCTAATTTTGCTCGTATCTCACTGGCTCTTTCTTCAGTGACATCATAATCGCGCATGATAAACATTGCAGCAATGGTTCCTAACATTGGGAAAAAGCAGAAAAAAGCATGTAATCCATCAACTGCACCTTGCTGTTCTAACGTAGATAGGTCAGAATTAAAACCTACTAACCATATAATTCCACCACTTAAAGCTCCTGCTATGGCATATCCTACCTTTACCATCCACCAATAAATGGCGCCAAATGTCCCTTCTCTTCTTTTGCCTGTATTTAATTCATCAATATCAATAACATCTGCTGTCATAGACATCATTATAGTGAACAAACTACCTATACCAAAAGAGAAAAAAGGCAATGCAAATATGTATAACCAAGGTTTACCTGGAATAAATAAGAAATAAAGCATGATGTAACCTATGATAGAAATACTTTGACATATCATAAAAGCTTTTTTCTTACCCAACCTTTTGGAAAGTCCTGTCACTATGGGTATAACAATAAATGTAGTCCCTAAAGCGCTTAAACAACCGAATAATGACACCCAGACACCCGTTGCCTCAGCATCACCATTGAAAAGCTTATAAACTATTACAAAAAAAGTAAGTGAAGCTACTGTATTAAAGGCATTAAAAATGAAAAAAGTAGATAAACATAACTTTCTAAATTCTTTAATCTTGAAGGCTTCTTTAAAACTGTCTCTTATTTTTGTTAAGCTACCACCGATATTTGATAAATTCAATGGCTCATAATCTTCACTAATTGTTGATTTGCTTTTGATAAACAATGCCGGTATCATTGCACAAATAGCACATGGAATAGCTACCCAAATAGCAAGTTCTCTTGCAGCAACATCTGCAGACGGGAACCATTCAGGATCGTACATTATTAACCAAAACAATGGAGCAATAACCCAAGCCCATTGCCCTATCCATTGGGCAACAGCCATGATGTTAGTACGTTCATGAAAATCATCACTCATTTCGTAACCCATTGCTACATATGGCACACTAAAAAAAGTAAGACCTAAGTAGAATATAATCGACCAGAAAAAGAAATACCAAAAGTTATATTCTAAGGAATTTTCTTTAAATAGTTGCCACATAAAAATATAAGCAACACCCATTATAATTGACCCAATTAAAACATAGACACGTCGTCTTCCCCATCTAGATTTTGTATTATCAGATATAAAACCCATTATAGGATCGGTAATAGCATCTAATAGTCGTGGAAATAAATATATCATTCCCCACATCAAACCAGTAAATTTTAAGTCTTCAACCAGCACCACCATAAAAATCCCCAAAATCGCAGGAAACATTTGATTAGCAAACATTCCTACACCGAATGCTAGCTTCTGACCAAATGGTATTTTACTACTAGTAGTTTCAACAGTCGACATACATTTTAGTTTTGGGTTGGTATCATCACAGTTTGAAGTGATTGAGCACTTAGATTGATATTTATTACGCTTTCGCGAAAGCGCAATTCATAATTCTTATCCTTCATTCCTTCATTGAAAATCACGAGGGCAATTGTTCCATCTGGATTTTTTGCTGCAGTAAGCATCAAGTCCTTATCTGTATTTTGAACATCTATGACTTGAGCGCCTGGTCTGATGTATTTGCTGAAATGTGCCATCGTATAATATAAAGGTGTGAAGTAGACCTCATCATTATCAGGATCGACAATGACTGGTGCTACACACCAGTTTTTGAACCAGTTAGGTCCACCTTGACGATCTAACACCATATTCCAGTCTACCCAACCGTCTACCCAATTATTCATACAACCTATAATATCACGAGCATAACGATTAACGGGCGCATATTTGGGATGTAAGTATTTATCTTTTTCTGGCGCCCAATCCCAGCCCCAATCAGTTGCTTCTTTAGACCAGTACCATTGATCATTTTTCCATTCAGGTATTTGAGAATCGACACAACCTTCTGTCTCGATAAGATATTTATCTGGTGCTTTGTAATGTGCATATTGTAGATCTTCAGGAAAATAGTCATAAGTACTCTCATACCAGTGAATGGCTGTTCCATCGAAGTATTTTGAGGATTCTTGATCTTGATACATGACGTCTACCCATTCTTTAAGGCCTGCTCTATTCTGGTCATATCCTAGAATAATTTTATCTCCATAGCCATCTTGTTCTAACCTAGGCCCTAGGTGATGCTGGACAAAGTTTGTCATTTCTTGAGGTGTAAAATGCATACTTTCCCAGTTATCACCATTACCATGTGGCTCATTTTCCACTGTAAAACCCCATATAGGTATTCCTTCAGCTTCATATGCCTTAACATATTTTGAGAAAAACAAAGCCCATGTATCGTAGTATTCTGGCAATAATTTACCACCTACCCAATGCTTATTATCTTTCATCCAAGGTGCTGCTGTCCATGGTGACGCAAATAATCTAAATCCATTATCTGAAGCTGCCATGGCATCTTTAATCATAGGTATTAAATCATCTTTATCTTCTTTAATAGTAAAGTGCTTTAATTCCATATCACCTACCACTGGTGAATATGAATACTGAGATAATGAAAAATCACAACTATTCATATGGGTGCGTGTTAGTGAGTAATTTGCGCCTTCTTTAGAAAAATAAGCATTAATAATAAGGTCTCTATTCTCCTTACTTAGTCTATTAAGTAAATAGGCAGAGCTTTCTGTAAACGCACCACCGAAACCAGTAATTTTTTGATAAGTAATGTTTTCATCTATGGTTACAACAGTCGTGTTTTCTTTTACTTCAAAAGGAGTGACACGTGTCAATTGATTACCTGCTGCAGAAGTTTCATAGACATCTACATGGAGCATTTTATGTTTTTCTTTACAGCTCAAAGTTGCACAGATTATTGCTACAATTAAAAAACAGGATCTTATACTTTTCCATCTATTCATATCCTTTAAAATTTGATTTAACTGGTGGTAATTGTACTGCTTGCATAAGCTGGTTTTTATTACCATTATAGGTTTTAGATATTAAATGACCATTTCTAGTAAGACCTGCAAAAACATCTTGATCCACTAATTCCCATAGACCATATTTAGCCTTACCATTTAAAGTAAATAATCCAAAATGGTTTTCTGATCCTTGTGGATTTTTGGCGTCTTTCCATTGTTCATCAAATGCTTCAAAGTAGAAGCAGGAAATTTTACTTTTTCTAGTCCATTCTCTGATTGATTGATAGTACAGTCCCGACTTGTACTCATCAGTGGCTTTTGATCCATTGTTACCATATAATCTACTAGAATACGTTGCCCATCCGGTTTCACCTATGTGAATTGGCTTATCAATACCTATAGACTTCATGTATTCATAAACACGATCATATTGATCAATCGCATAAGCTAATGACCTCTCTATCGACTTCTCTACTTTTTGTCCTTTAGAAAGCGTATTTTCTTCAGGAGAGTTGCCCCAAAAAACAGGATTATAATGAGTGTCATGCATAGGATAAGTATGCATCGAGATATAATCTACTGCTTTGATTAATTGATTTAATTCTTGTGTATGATAAACATCCTCTCCACCACCCCAAGAAGCAAAATTATCTGAACTGGTAATCCATAAATCTTTAGGTAATTTCCCTTTATCCTTTAGGCTTTGTAGATGATTAACCCATTTAAGAATCACTGCTGGTTGCACATAGTAACTTGTCGCCCATTTTACCATTGCCTCATTACCTACTGCGATAATTTTAATTATATCTGGATACTGTTGCGCTAATTGTACAGCACGATCAATCTCTGCAGCATTATCTTCACTTTCTATATTGTGATCTGGTTCTTTATCGGTCCACGCGTTTTTACAATCAATCCACGCACCCAGCATGACATACATTTCAAAATCTGGTTGCTCTCTTTTTAACTCGTCAATCGCTTTAACCACGTTTGTAGCCATAGGTAATTGCATGTTATAAGTACGCAAGATTTTCACATTCATAGCTGCAAGAATCTTCATATCATTCTTGATTTGTATGATGGACGGCTGTATATCTCTAGAGGTACTGCGATAACCACCGTATGAGATCGCCAGATAATCTGGATTAGATAGGATAGCACTTGCTGTCATTGTATTTGCTTCAATTACTAGAGGTTTATTTTCATTAAAATCTTTACATGCTGTTACTATAATTAACAGTATTATCGTTAAGGATTTTATTTGAAATTTCATAACTAGTTTTATTATCAAGATGTTGTGATGATACGCTTTTGCGAAAGCGATAACAGATCAACAACACTGATTTACTTATTCAGGTTTACTTTTATCCATTTAATTTTATGTCTACGCTTAAATAACATTTCACTTGTAACTCTATCTAGACTAAGGCCATCAAAAGTTACTTCATGACCATCATTAAACATCACAAGGATGTTTTCAGCAATGCTTTGGGTATAGATTATAGGCACCTGACAATATGTAAATGCCAGTGATCCTGTATTAACTTTTAAAATTTGCTTTTTTTGATGTACATCTACATAATAAAAGTCTTGAGCATAATCTAAAAACTCTGATTTTCGTAGCATGCTAGGTTTAAAGGAAAGAATACCATCAGTAACCACAAGACCTAACTCGCCAAAACGGCTTAAAATATCTTCCTTAACCTGCCCAGTCATTCCTGGTTGTTGGGCACCTTTTGTACCTGGCGTATGTGAATATGGATCTGTAGGTACGGCACCATAAAGTTCAGGTGATTTATGAGCACCTATTCCTGCTTGAATCTCAAAATAGTGATCAAACATTTTCCCGATAATCTTATCGTTAGCTCCTTCATTAACTGCTTTTAAACAGCACTCTTGTACTGCAAGCAATAGTTTAGAAACCATATGCCAGTATATAGAACCTAATCCTTCATAACCGAAGAATGTACCCGACCTACCGGTAAAGGCTTTATGATTAAAAACCGCTTCAAAAGTTTTCTCTAGTTGTCTTTGTTCTTTTAAGACTAAATCTTTGTAATCGCCATTAGATAAATTCTTCAGTGCCTTTTTAAGACTGTTAATGTTATTAAAGTTAGCATTGAAGTGATAGTCTCCAGTATTATCTTGGACTACTATTTGCTGATTACCGTTTTTAAGAAGTTGCTGCAGTAATTGTGACTTTGCAACCAACTCTTGAGGTATTATATTCTTCTCCTCAAATCCAGGTAAATCTTTATTAGGATATAGGATATAGCTGTACTGGTCTTCTCTAAATAATGCGCTGGATTTTAATCCATCCATTACCTCAAGTGCCTGTTTAGAGTTTAAGTAACCAGAACTTAATACCGCTACCTGACCTTCTAACATTTCAGATAAGTAAGAAACACTTACGTCTCCATTATCTTCTACAGTCATAAGATTATAGGCATGATACATACCGTCTGCACGTTTATTTGCGTCTATGCTGTGGTCTAAGTATTTTAAAGTGATTTCTATAAACTCTAATAAATTACTTTTAGAAATTTCTTTTTTATCGCCTGAGAAGTTGTTGTTATAAATTCCAGATCTATAGTTACTTGCTGGTTGAGAAACACCATCTAGAACAGCTCTACGTTGAGTATCATTCATAGCGCCATCAAGTAATCCTTGATGATCCTTTAAGGTCTTGCTTACACCTGCAAAAAATACTTCTAGCTCCTGAGAAACTGCAGTAGTTTCAAAATCAGCATTTTTAATGAAGTCATTAAAGTATTTTAAGAAACGTCTTAGGTAATATAATGTTACCATGGAAACTCCATTTCCTACCAGCGCATTATTTGCATCGTTCCATTCTGGACGTTGAGTGTTTAACCATATACCAGCTTCAGGGATAAGATTAGAAACTTTAGCAAGAACCGTTGCTAGTAATTTTTCAACTAGATTTACTCTATAAACATGACCTGATGTGTCTCTTAATAACGCACCATCTGCTCCTATTTCTTCTCTTCTTTCTTCTATGACTTCTTGCAAACGATAATCAAAGTCTATGGTGTCTTTAGGATTCTCTAAGATATCTGCGTACTCCTTAATTTTATAAGGAACGTTTGCATATACAAATAGATCTTCATTTAAGAAGCTATCCAACTTACCAGGATAGTAATCTTTAATAAACTCTAAGAATTTAAGTAGATAAATGATCTGGTGATCACCCCAATATCCTATATAAGACCATGGATCATCTTCTTCTATAACTTCCCAATCAAATCCACCTTTAGTAACTCGATATGGGTTATAACCATCAAACGTAGTTGCATTTAGGAACTTATGAATCATTCCATCTATAAACTCTGGATAGGAATGTGCTAGTGCTTCCCAATTCTGGAAAATATCACGCCAGTTACCTTCATAGTCTAAGATTTTTGACCCATCCACTTCACTACGTGTATTGATTGAAAACTTATTCCATGGTCGACTAGGATCGCCATGTCTCCTACTAAATTTAAGTGGCAGATACTCTATAATTAATCTTTTAAAATCTGCATGATTACTTGAATAAGCAATCTTTGTTATAAGATTGTGATTAAATGTATCTGGTAGCTCATTAAGCAAGTCTATACAATCATTATAAACCTCTCTATTTGCTGCTTTTAAATATTCTTCAAAATCATCTTTTTCAATAACGTAGTTATTATCAAAAATTCCACCTCGCATGATATTAAACATCGTGTTTGCAAAGTGTCGGTTATTAATCAATGGATCTGCAGTTAATTGCAATCCGTCTGACGCTGCTATAAGATTGATAAGTTTTTGCGAACCTAATTCTATGTTTTCTTTAATCTTGTTGATAAGATCTGCATCTGTCTCAATCTGTTTTGAAATATCATTGATAGATACGATATTCTTATTGACGTCTGCCATGTAATACCATTCCTTACTACTGTTTCCAGCAACTTCCATTTCTGAAACTGTGAAATAAGCGCCTTTCTCTGCCTTTATATCAGTCTCTCCAAGAACATTGTAACCTTTTCTAAAACTATCTAATTGAAGACTGGATAATAAATAAGTAGGATTATCTACATTTAAAGACCATACAATATTTGCCTTAAGTGCCTCACTAGGTTCTGCTTTATCTACAATTACTGCACTAAGCGCTATAATGCCTATCCCTGTTCCTTCCTTAAGTTCAGTACGTTTATAAGCATCAACTAGATTGCTAGAAGCTTTTTGCAAATCTTCTCCTACTGTTGCAGGTAGTAAGTTTTGTAATCCATCTAGAACGGTCATTTTTACTTCATCTGAACTACCATTAATGATTTCAGACTTTCTCACAAAACCATAGATATCACTTGAGTTCCATGAATATCTATACGTTAAGTTCAAATCATGGTTGATCTCTTCAAAAACCAACTTATTACCATATACATTTTTGTATAAATTACGAGAGGTTTTATAAATCCCAGTATATCTATTTGAGAAAGGTTCCCATAGTAAGTCACGATTTTCTTTATGAAGTCTGATAATCGTTTTACTTCCTGTTATATCATTAGATTCTGTAATTTTATCATCAGTATAGTATGGGAATAATGCAGCGTCACTGTTTTTACGACCTGCAGTAAGGCCACCATTACTAGAGATAAACATCCAGTGATTTGAATCGCTCACAATGCTCATAAAAAATGGACGCATCGCATCATGATTACTTATTTTATAATATTTCTCATTTTGAAAATCGACTAACTCTCCTTTTACTTCATTATATTGAGAAGTGGCTTTTAGATTTCCTAGATATATATCTTTATTGGTCATTATTTTAAATTATAGTAAAACTGCTATTAGAATTTGAAATTGATTAAAATCCAAGATGCTGTTGATGATTCCGCTTTCGCGAAAGCGTCATGCAAAATCTTAATTCAACATGATATTATTTACTCGTAGATGCGTATATAATCCACGTACATAGTTTGAGGAAAAACGGTTTGTTGATTTGGGGCACCTACAAAAGAACCACCTACTGCAAGATTCATAATAATGTAGAAGTCGTTATCATTAAAAACCCATTCTCCATTCACATCATCTGGAGTAATCTGATTGTACAGCACATCATCGACATAATAATTAATGTAATCTGGTCCCCATTCTATTCCGAAAATGTGAAAGTCTGTATCAAATCGATCATTTACGAGGTCATAGGATTTAGTAACCGCACTACCACCAGAATAGCCTGGTCCATGTACACTACCCAATACAATTGTAGGATCCTGACCACGGTATTCCATGATATCAATTTCCCCAATTTGAGGCCATGTTTGCGCCCCGTTTGCATCATCACCTAACATCCAAAAGGCAGGCCAGATACCTTGTCCCCATGGTAGTTTAATTCTAGCTTCAAAACGACCAAATTTTCTTTGATACTTTCCTTTGGTTAACATTCTAGCAGATGTAAATCCAGCACCTTGAAAATTTTCTTGAAGGGCTGTTATTTTTAGCATACCATTTTCAACGCTTACGTTTTCTGTACGATCGGTATAATATTGTAATTCGTTATTTCCCCATCCTGGTATACCTTGGTCTGCACCATTACCGATATCAAATCCCCATAAAGTTGGGTCTGGAGCTCCATCTACATCAAACTCATCTGAAAGGACTAAGTTTTTTAACGTAGTTACAGTTTGCTTTTCATCTGTAGAACAGCTATTACCTAATAGTATAAAACTTACAGCTATGGATAGAACAGATAATTTATACATGGTGTGATTTTTATTTAATTTCATAATTCTTTTCTTTCTCCTATTAATTACGGAAGTATAAATTATCGATATAAACATCTGCACTTTCAAAAGGCTGAGCAACTATTATATACTGACCTATATTTGAAGTATTTAACAATCCGGTAAAATCTGTCAGTGGTATATCATGGCTTACCCATTGTCCTGTTGCTGGATTAGAAATGGTAATCTCATGTTCAGAATCATCTGGTGTACCTATCGTATTATCTGCTCCTAAGTCAACCAATTTAATAGCAAAGGAAGAATAGTTTGCAGACCAAGTGTCTATTCTTAAATGTGTCATGGCACTGGCGTCTACCGTACTTGAAATAGTTTCAATACCAGCAAATCCTAATGAAGTATATTTCTTTATATTATCACCTGCAACTACTTCATCAGTGAGTACCGTAGGTGTTGATGACCATGGCGTTCTAAACGTGTCCACGGCTACATCTGTATAGGCATCACTGTAGATTGAAATCACATTAGATGCGGCATCTGATGGAATTGCCGCCGCAGTGGTAGGTGATGTAGGTTCTCCATAGAAATAGATGTTATCCAAATAAAAGTTAGGTAGCACAGAAAAATTAACGGTCTCGTATATAATAAGTCCGATGTTATTTCTTTGAGTAAGAGTAATTGGAATTTCAAGTGTTGCCCAAGTATCTGCAGTAAAATCAGAGCTATTAAAAAATACTTGTTGGCGTGTATCATCTCCACCACCATCAACCTGATCAGGACCAAAATCAACTATAGATATTAAGAAATCGAGACCTGCTGGAACACTACCTGGTATGTACATATTTAAATGTAAGTTGGACTTTTCAGTAGCATCAACTGTTGGGTTTGCAAATTGATTCCCCACAAAATTGAAGTTTGTATAGTTTAAAATGTTATCACCATTAACTACAAAATCAGCCGATAAAGTAGTTTGAAATGGTTCCCAAAAGCCATTATAAAAATCTACAGGAACATTAGTATAAGTATCGCTAAAAATTGAAATCACATTAGCAGGGCTTCTTGTAGGTGTAGGTGCTAGAATAAAATTACCTAAGGAATTAATTGTTATGGAACCAGCCGCATCATTACCACCTAGAGAAGCTGTAATCTCACTAGAACCTGATGTGATTACACTTATAATACCAGTAGCATCAACGGTAGCAACATTAGTATCTGAAGAGTTGAACTCAAAATAAGCAGGTGCTGCCACTACTGATATATCGCCAGCAGAAGCTACATTGAACGTTTGTATTAAATCGGTTACAGGAGTTGTTACGCCAGTAAAAGAGCTTACAATAACGTCTTGTCCGTTTACAATGGAAGGCCTAGGTTGAGCTATAGTACCTAACTTTTCAAATTTAAGTTCATCAATCCATAAGGTATATCCAGAACCACCAGTTCCCTGAGTTCCTGCAGCATATCTTAACATACCACGTTCTTGAGTTAATTTTGAAGGATCTGGAATAGGTACGATATATTTAGTCCAATTAGTTCCAATACTCACATTAGTTCTAGTTGCAACAAATCTATTTTCTAAAAAATCCTCTCCAAAACCTATTTCACCAATCATAACACCTTGCGATGCTTTTGCCCAGAATGTTAAAGCGTCGTATTCTGTTAAATCGCGTCCAGCACCATCTATTCTAAAAATACCACCTGCATAAGCACCTTCCGGATCATTATCGTTAGGTACATCTATTCTTATAGATGCGGCACTTTGATATCCTTCAGAGTTGTCAACAGAAAAAGCGGTAAACTTTGAATCTGCATATGGGAAATAAAAATCACTTCCCAATCCAATCGGTGTATCGATAAAAATTTCTCCTGTTTTAGGAAATGTTGCAGCAACAACATCGTCTGACAAATCTCTTTCACAACTAACGGTTAATAAGAATACCGCTAGTAAAAAAGAAACTTTTAAAAAATTAATGTTTGAATTTTTCATTTCTATTATCTTTTTATTTACCTATATTAATATGAACATAGGTTCTTATTTCCCATTCAGATCCATTAGGGAATCCAACTGGGCTTATGATTGGTTGATTAGCAAAAGGTTCTGCTTGATTAGGGCTATATCTAGGTGAAAATTCATTAAGAGATCTCCAAGTTCCCATGATACCAATTCTGGTATCTGGCAGGATAAACCAATCTGGCTTACCAAGAGTTGTAGAGATATCTAAAGACATTTGCAACGGATAAGTAAGATTAAAATCTCTATGATAATCAAAAGGACCCCAATCATTAACTTTTACTGCTCCTGTAACTTTTACTTTTTTATAAATGAACCTAACATCACCACCACCACGTTTAATTAATCTTTCATCACTACCATTTGCTTGCGCGGTACCGTAATACATGTTTGCAATTAAACCTAATTCTGGTGTTAACTTAGAGACAACTCTTGAATGTGCTTCCCACAAATCTTCTGCAGGTGCAGAGTTAGGAAAAATCAAGAAATCTCGTGTGTCAGAAAATCCAATGGCTGCATCTTGCGCTGTTGGATGCTTGCGATAAACAAAACCGATATTCATAGCAAATTTTGCATCTTCAGACCTATCATTATCCCATTCATACATCCATGTTGCTGGAGTTGGGTCATAACTCAATAAGATTTCACCTGCTGTAGTTTCTCTGTTGCTTCTTACAGAAAAAGGATCTTGAATTATATTTCTAAGTCTTCCAGGAGCTCCAACATCGTTAGGCATAGGACCTACTATTGGTTTTTGCCATAAAAAGTTAGGTGCTATTTGGAAGTCACCAACAGAGTAAGTGAAACCAGCTAAGATGTTAGTCTGATTTCCTCCTCCAGATTCTTTTAATCTCCATCCGGTAAACGTTTGTGTATAATCACCTCCGTTACTAGCAACTAAGCCAAATGCTCCAGCTTGTGCATATGCATTCACTCTACCACTTTGGTAAGTCATTTTGATCTTACCACCAAAATTATCAGAATCTTGAATCTTGTCAGTTAATACCGTATAATTCCCAGATGTACCTTCAGCTACTTGAAACTCTCGTCCATTAAGCGGTGATCCACCCCAAATACCACCTACTTCTAGACCAATATCTCCAAATTTACGAGCGGCATGAAACGTTACTCTTCTCGTCTTAGGCTGTGGAATAGCGATAGAACTTACTGCTCCACCTAAATTATCAAGATCCTCGTGGTAGATACCTGTTATATTATATTTACCAACTTGACGACTATATTTTAAAAGTATAGCAGGATTTGCACCCCACCAAAGTTGAGGACCAAAAGCTGCTTTAAAACCTTTAAGTGCTCTTTTTCCATCCACTTCCATCCCAAGAGTCTCTCCATTGTATATATCTAAATTAGGTCCATAATTTGCCTCTGGATAAAGCCCGAAAAAGTCTCCTTCATAACCCCAATGATAATGTCCTGTTCTATAAAAACCTCTTGCATCAAAATCTTTTGCATTCCATTCATAACTTGCATTATAAATTTGAACTCTATTTTGATCAATAAGGTCAATTGCACCATCTTGCGAGTCAACAGTTATTTGTCTGCCTCTATTCTCATAAAAGATTTCATTAATAGGATTCTCAGCAACATTACCTAATATATTGACATTAACCTCTGCTCTCATATTTGCAGCAGGATTTCCTTCAACTCCAATAAAATAGGACTGCATGTGATCAAAACCTTGTTCATCAGGAACAGCATCAGAATTCGGGTCAGCTACTTCTGGTGTTGTAATCAAAGAACCACCCGTACTAAACGTTGTAAATTTTGCACTTAAATTACTTATACGTATTTTTTCACTGTTACCACCACCGCTCATTGCGGCTTTATCACCGCGCGCTCTTAGTACGGCGTCCATTAGATTAATATTCTTAAAATAGTTATCTACAAAATTCAAATCAATATTAGACCCGTAAGGATCTAACTTATGCACCTCTTTAAGCGTGTAGTAAGCTGCTCGAGGATATAATGTGTAAAGTCCACGAGGATTTGTAGGTCCTTTAGCGCAAATACCAAACCATTCCTCATTCATATTATTCTCTCCAGGCACTAGATCAAGATCATATCCTCCGTTTGACCACGATGCATTATTGTCGTGTACATCAAGATTCTTAGTCTGTCCAAACTTCCACCATCCGTCACTAAATTGGAATGTGAATCCTCCTATAGCATTACCGTTCGATTCCATGCCAGCGACATTTTTATAAATATCTTTCCAGTTATTCAACATGTAATAAGCTTGAGATTTTTGGTCTTCCTGATTTTCAATCACATTGAAAGCATCTGCACCAAACTCGGTAAACATTAAGGGTTTATTGAGTTTCTCTTTAACCGTTTTAAAAGCATCAGTAAAAGTTTTACCTCTATACATGTTGGTTCCAAGGATATCGATGTCTTTACATTCTTCAGCAATGATGTCGATAAATAATAAATCACCATTACAAATTGCCATCGGGTGATTGCTATCTATAGACTTCATCTTAACTACTGCTTCATTAAATATTTGATACATTGCCCTAGCTCGCTTTGTAGACTTCCTGTCTTCAACTGGTATATCTTCTGTTTCTGCACCATCCCAAAATAATCCATAGTTATTTTCATTTCCTAATAGAAAAATTAAGATTCCTCGTGTGTCTTTATAAGAAGAAACCATATCAGTAGCTTCTTGAAGTAATAATTTTCTAGTTGCATCATCACCATACTCAGTATTTGCAACCCAAGATCCATTGACATTCAAACCATATCTACCAAAAGAATGATTTAACATAGTATAGATACCATAATTATCATATATATATGTTATCCATTTAGGAGGCACACCAGTATATTGCCTAATGGTATTAACACCCATATTTTGAAGTAATCCCATCTCAGCATCTAATGCCGCTTTAATAACATCATCTGATTGATTCCAAAGACTATAATTAAAATTGGTACCTATTGGGAAGTAGTCCCAGTTCATACCGTTAATGATAAAGGGTTCATTGTCTACTAAAAGTACATGACCGGCTTCATTATATTTTAATGAAATTTGTGGGTTCTGAGCAAACGCAACTAATCCACAAAACAGCCACATTATACTTAAACAGATATTCTTCATATTAAATCATTTAAAAGTTTATAGAAATCGATTTCGCTACATAAATCAAACTAGAAAACTTAAAATTTATATGAGTTAAAAATATCCTTGTTATTTCAGATAAAAAAAAAGCTACCACAACAAAAAGCATACAGAATGAGAAAAACTAGCATTAAGTTCTACGCGATAACAAAATAGATGCAATACACTTATAAACAGTACTTTACATTGTAAAAAATACTACTGGGATTGTGTCAACTAAATAATGTAAAGTTAATGTTGAGTTATTTAGCTGTAAAGAATCTAATATTTATATCTCAACAATATAACTAGTAAGACTATCTTCACGAGACAAATCTAGTTTTTTACGCAAACGATATCGCTTTATCTCAACACTTCGAGGAGAAATATTTAATAAAGGAGCAATTTCTTTAGATGATAGATTTAATCTAAGATAAACACAAAGTCTTAAATCTCCAGAAGTCAACGACGGATGCAATTCCTTTATTTTTTTGAAAAAATCTTTATCAGCGTTATTAAAAGCTTCTTCAAAGGTTAGCCAATCTTGTTTACTATTTAGGTTCTTATCGAGCATCTTTTTTAAAGACTTTGACTCTACAGTTTTGGGAAGATTATTTAATTCTTCCTTTAACTCATTAAGGGTTTCGTTCTTTTTTATCATTGCCATTGTAGAAATGGCCAGTTCTTTATTTCTATGCTCAATGTCACTACGTAATTTTGCATTACGCAATTCTATTAAATTCTTCTCATTAGTAAGGTTTTTTAATTCCAGTTCTTTTTGTTGTTTGAGAAGAGCTCTTTCTTTTTGTCTTTTAAAATACCAAATGTAAAATCCATTTAAGGCTATGACTAATAAAATCAATAAAACTATATAAATTGCAATTGCAAGATTTGTCAAGTAATAAGGTCTTGCTATCGTAAATGAATAGTTATCAATGTTTGAAGAAATTGTTTCATTTACCCTAGACCTAACTTCAAAAGTATAATCACCATATGATAAGTTTTTTAATTCTACAGAGGTATCCTTAACCCAATTACTCCATGATTCATTCAGTTCTAATACTCTATATTGATACATGACAGTATTTAAAGAACTATAAGATGGTGCACTATAATTAATTTTTAAAAATTATTTTTATAAGGAATTAAAGGAGCCTCTTTTAAACTAAACAATACAGGTATACCATCCTGAAACGACTTAACAGCATTAATATATACTTTATTATTTGTGACTGCTTTTTTATTTAGTTTAATAGTTGTGTAACCATAAGATGAACCTAATAAATAATCATGAGTACTTAAGGCACTTAAATTTTCATAACCAACTTTTTCATTTCGCAACTCCTTACTTAAAAAAACTTTCTCAACAGCATATGTACCATCAATATCTTCAATGCTTATTCTAGAAATATAATCTTTATTAAAAAGCCACAAGAAGTCATTACTCTCTACAAGAGTACCCGATGTATAAATTTCCTGACTAACAAGCTCACTTAACTCTTCATTGACAGAAAAAGTTTCTTTATCAAACGGTTTGGTATACACAGCATCACGCTTAGCATAAATAATATTATCCTTAAACATGATCATGTCAGACCCTATACCTTTTCCTAATATATCAATTGTATCAATTTGCTCAATCCCATTCAAAGAATCATTTAAAGAAAGTTTAAACACTCCTTTATATTCATGATTTACATAAATATCGCGGTTTTTGTCAACAACGACATCTTTAGAGCTGATATTAAAACCTTTCACTTTGTTTCTAACCGTCCAAGAATTACCATTTTGACTTAAAAAATACAATCCATTGTAAGTGCCTGCTAATAATAAATTAGAATCATCAACTATTTTATGAGTCTGCCATGTACCTATGGTTCCAGGAATGCGCTTAGCTTCAAAATCGTCTACTAGGAATATACCGGCATGATGATTACAATACAATTGTCCATTAATATTTGTTAAAGACCATACCTGTCCTTGTGTTCCTTCTATAAATGTAAACTCAGTTTTATCTTCTCTTTTATAAAACAGACCTTGATTGGTCCCCACATAGAGTATGTTCTCTAATTTATAAGATGCGTAAACGGTACCTAATTTACCGTCACGATCATGAAATATACCATAGGCAGAATCAACATTAACACAGCTAATACCATTGTCTAAACCTAACCAAACGTTCTTATTTGAATCTTCAAATATGGCTAGGCAAGTATTATTTATTAAACCATCACTTTGATTAATGACATAATTTGTAGTACCATCAAGATTCATGGAGACAACACCATTTGATATTGTACCAAGCATTAAGCTACCATCACTTAAATACTGAGCATTATATACAGTTAGATCATAATTTAAATCAGATTTTGCAACAAAAATGGGTTTCCCATTATCTAATTTATATAAAAATGCTTTTTCAGTAATAAAATAGACATCTGAGGCATGTTCAAATAATAGTATAATAGTTTCCTCTTTAAAGAAAGTACTCTCACTAACAGATAGAGGTCGCTTGTTTGATATTGTAAATAATCCTTCCCCTAATACATGATAATAATAACTATCGCCTACCTTAAAAAATTTATTGATACTTTCATTAGATACCAGTAGTATTACTTTTCCGCTAACCACATCATACGAATAAATATGTGACAACGATTGAAACAGCACATAATCATCATTAACTATAATATTCCAGAATTGCTCATCTTCTTTTACATCTATAGTGGATGATTCTATTATCGATGTATAATTTAAAATGCCGCGGTGATCTCTTTGCCAATAACCGAAATCCATATAACATCCCGTATAAATGCGATCTCCAGAAACTTGAACAGATCTCATAATACTTTCATTTGGCGTCTTATAAAGACTCCATTGGGCTCCATTATATTCTAGTAAACCTTTATTATTAGCTATATAAATAAAATGGTTATCAGACTCAGACAACATCCAGTTTTGATTCCCAGCGCGATATTGCGATGGTTCATAATTATTTAAAGGTGGTAATTGTTGAGCACGACCACATAAAAATATTAAAGCAAATAACAAAAAAAGATGTAATGATTTCAATAGTCACAGTTTTCTCAAATGTAACTAAAATAACTCAACATACAAGCAACAGCATTTTCTCTCCTTTACTGTAAAACACTTTAAACCAATACCTAAGGATTTATTAAACAAAAAAAAGACCTTTACATTACTATTTATTAAAGCCTCTCAACTTAATGGCAGTAAGTACTTTCTTTGTATACAAAGGAAAATCTGCATTTTGAATCCAGCTGTAGTAACCAGGTTCCTTTTCTAACACATCAACTACGCTTTTACCTTTATGTTTTCCAAAGTTGAAACACTCTTCTCCTTGATCGTTAAAGGCAAGCATACCAGCAAAATCAACAGGCTTGCGACGTGTTGAAAACTCTGCCAAAGAATTCATATCATTATCAAGATCTGGATAACGATCTAACTGTCCTTTAAGAACTTCATAAGTAGCGATGGTATCTGCCTCAGCACTATGCGCATCTGTTAAATCTTTATCGCAATAAAATTTATAGGCTGCAACTAGTGTGCGTTGCTCCATTTTATGAAAAATATTTTGTACATCAATTGCATTACGATTACCCATATCAAAATCAACACCAGCACGCAACATTTCTTCTGCCAGTAATGGAATGTCAAAACGATTTGAGTTAAAGCCGGCAAGATCAGAGTCTTTAATAATATTATGTATCTCGTGTGCTAGTTCTTTAAAAGTAGGCTCATCCTTTACCATATCATCTGTAATACCGTGCACGGCAGTTGTCGCTGCTGGAATGGGTACGGTAGGATTGACGCGATAGGTATATGTTTTTTCGGTACCATCTGGCAATACTTTATGTATAGCTATTTCAACTATTCGATCTTTCGAAATATTAACGCCGGTTGTTTCAAGATCAAAAAAACAAATAGGTCTACGTAAATTAAGTTGCATGAGATGTATTTTAAAAGTCAGAGAGTTTTCTAGAATTACACTTTCGCAAAAGCGTACTTCTACAATACTCATGTATTTAAACTTTATTATTTTTACAAAGATAGCGGCTACCTATGTCAAGGCATGGAATTTGCAAAAGAATTTAATAAAAACAATTTTTAGCAAATATCAAGTTGCAATAAAACAAGAAGATGAACGTATTTAAATTATTTACAGCCTTATTTTTATTTACCATATCAATCCCTTTACAACAACAACCAGAAGGTATTCATATAACTGTTGAAAAAGGTCATAAGAAAATCATCTATTATGCAGAGAATGTTACTGATAATGATTTAGATTTATTTTTTAAGGTCAATAGTACGGGTTTTCGTCGTAGTGCAGATCGACCAATGATAGAAACTATACCTGCCAAAACTAAAAAAGCGCTCATTACTTTAATACCATTAACAGGAAAAGATACCACCCATACCTATATAGCGGTAGTAACTAAAAAAGAGCACAACATCGAATTGCGCAAAACAGACACGATCGTAAAGGATGTAATGAGGATAGATCCTAGGAAGCAGAACTAAATAATTCTTTTTTAAGTAATAACAGTACTATAAATAGATAAACCATATAGTTTGCCACATGGGCAATAACGATACCTTCCACACCATATCGAGGTAATAGAATCATACTAAAAGCATAAAAGCTTAAAACACTTACAGCTTCAGCAATTAGATATTTTTTTATGTCATTGCGCGCAATGAATTGAAAGGCTAGAACTGTAGTCACTATTTTTATGAAATCACCTAACAATTGCCATTTAAATAAAGGTTTCATTCCCTCAAACTCTTCATTGAACATATATTGAATAATGATATCTTTAGAAAAATATACTGCAATCAATCCTATAATTAAGAATGGTAAAATGGTTTTATAAAAATGTATAACTGTAGATTTAAAATGTACTGCGCTTGCATTTTTACTCAGCTTCGGCAATACATACATGCTTATAAGACTAGTTGCAAAAAGTATATAATAGTTAGATATTCTTATTACTCCTTCCCACCAGCCAGCCTCAACATCACCTACTTCTACACGTACTTCATTACGAACTAATATTGCCACTACTGGTAATAAAAATGCACTGACTAACGCCATTACACTGTAAGAAAAAAACTTTTTTGCTATAGTGGCATCCCATTTAAAACCTACAATCTCAAAAAATGATACTTGCTGATTGATTCCTTTCTTAAGAAATATAAGTCCTATACAGCATTGTATAAAAGGCACTAATACAATTCCATATAAAGCACCTGTAAGGTTATAGTTGTAAATTAAATAAGCTGATATTAAAAAGATCAGTAAACTAATAACCACTTGTAGTGTTATGTATTTTTTAAATACTTCAAAACCTTGTAACATCGAGGTTATGAATACAAAAACTACATAAAAAGGTAATGATAAAGCAAATAATCTAAAAACATTTACAAATGGTACATCTGCAGCAATTAAATAATTATCTAACCACGGTGCTGTAAAAAAAATTATAACAGACAGAAATGAACTAGAAAGAATAGATAGCAACCATGCTGTTTTGTAGTGCTTTTTTAATTGATTATAATCTTTGCGATAAGCTGCTGCATAGGATACCAGTCCATGCTCAAAACCTAAAACGGCAAATGTCTGTATCCCTTGAGTAAAATTGCGCAAATTACCCATTATAGCCATACCAGCAGCACCAGCATAGTCTGCTATAATGCGTGACATTATTGCACCAATAGCTATTTTAATAAGAATATAAACACCATTAAAACTAGCTACTTTAAGTAAAACATTTTTTGTAAAAAAACCTATGAGAGATCTCATTAATAATTATTTACAACCTTAACTATATATTCCATCTCTAGCGAAGTCATCAATGGATGGCACGGTAAACTTACTTCTGTATTATGTAATTTTTCAGTGTGTGGGAAACTTAAATCATTTAGTTCTTTAAAAGCTTCTTGTTGATGTGGCGGTACGGGATAGTGAACGTTAGTTTCAATTCCATGGTTAGACAAGTAACTTTGAAAATGTTCTCTGTCTGCCACAAAAACTGGAAACACATGCCATGAATTATGCATTAAAAACCCATCATTAGCTAACACGACATGATCATTTTTAATGTGATTAAAATAAAATTGAGCAACCGTAAAACGTTGCTTATTATCTTGATCAAGTGACGTTAATCTATTACTTAAAAAAGCAGCTTGTAAAGGATCTAATCTACTATTCACACCTTTCACAGAGTTTTGAAATCTATTATCACGACCATAATTTGCTAACTTACGAGACATAGCTGCCAGTAGATGATCATTAGTGGTAATAGCACCACCATCACCTAAGGCTCCTAAGTTTTTGGTAGGGTAAAAAGAAAATGCGCTTGCTCTTGCTATGCTTCCAGATCGTTTCCCATTAACATTAATGGCGCCATGGGATTGTGCACTATCGCAGTAGACTGGTTTTTGTTGCGCTTCCGCGAAAGCGTATACCTCATCATCTACTAGTTTACCATATAAATCTACAGTTATAATTGCATCTACCTTATGGATTTGCGCTTGTAAATCATTAACAGTTAAAAGAATGTCTGTAACATCTACAGGAACCGGCTGCATACCAGCGTGAATGATGCTCAAAAACGTTGCTATGTAGGTATGAGCAGGTAATAAAATTTTTGCGTTTTGAGGTAGGTTGCCTAATTCTTTTTCGGCCAGAAGGATTACAGTTAGAGCATCTAATCCATTTCCTGTACTCACCACATTATCAACACCACAATAATTTGCAAATTGATGTTCAAAACGTTCTACAAATGGTCCTCCTATATATCTACCAGAGTCATATACATCTTCAAAAGATTGCTGATCTTTAAGGTTAAAACGAGCATTGAGCTCACGTAATGGTAGGTAAGGAATTTTCAATTTATTTATGGATGGTTGTATTAAAACGCTACTATATATAAGAAAGTATATATCTATATCATCTTAAGTAATGCGAGTAAAATAAGTAAATATAAAAAAACAGCTAAACCTAAGAATAACAGTATATTGATCCAGAATGCTAATTTTTGGTTTTTAGTTTTTTCTTCTTTTAAACTTAGAATGGCACAGGTAAAACCTATTAAAATGCTCATGTATTGAAAAGTTATCAAATATGCAATAAGCATATCAAATTGTGAACTTGCATTACGATCTAACTGAGATAGGATTAAGAATGTGGATAATAATACTATTGATATCCATGCAAAATGTACAGAGCGCTTACTATATTTCATAATTAAACTTTGTTCCATTGTGACCTATAAACTGGTTGGTTAATTGCTCCTAATTCTTCCTTAAATCGTTGCAATCCTCGATTGATAGTACCATCATTCTCATTGACATGACCATAGTCAATAAAATAACAATTTTGATCTTTAAAATCTTTAGTCGCCTCGATATATAAATAGTCCAATGCGCTCTTATTCATCCCTTC
The DNA here is from genome assembly GCF_002954765.1 of Nonlabens arenilitoris. NCBI lineage: Bacteria > Pseudomonadati > Bacteroidota > Flavobacteriia > Flavobacteriales > Flavobacteriaceae > Nonlabens > Nonlabens arenilitoris. The sequence goes on from NZ_MTPW01000001.1 coordinate 335,990, forward strand.
AATTGTGGCTGCAGCATATTGTGATTTTATTATTTGTCCTTTTTTAAAGAAGATAACACCAGCTAGCGGCTCCTTCTCCTCAAACACCATGAATTGTTTGATCTGATCCGGAAATCTAGATGAGAGTAATTCTATTTCGGCAATAGTATGAACTGGACTTGCTTGATGTCGAGCACTTAATTGTGGTATTAAAATTTTATCAAAGAATGTTTTGAAATCATTATTAACCTCTAACCTCATCTTTTCAAATTTCCCATTACGATAGCCTCTCGTCTTTTTAGAAGAAATATTTATGTCTGCCTTTAAATCAACATGTAAGTTATTTAATGATTGAAAAGTATTAAAATCCAGAAAATTGAAATAATCTAACGTGTCAACATGATGTTGATTATATATCTGTGGTTGCCATCTGAATTGGACTGCGAGGTAGTTAAATTTAAGATAAAAAATAAGCTCTGTTAAGATCCTTTTCATGAATTCTTTTGAAATATCAGATTTCATAAAAATCCCTCCATAAGTTAATCCTAGATGACTGTAGAACTGTTCACCGACACTATTGCCAGGCACACATGCTACTAGAATAGCATCTTGATAAATCATCAAGCTAGCGTCTTTAAAACGATCTTGATGATAATCCATAAAATTTCTATCTAATAAAAAAGTACCATTGCAGGATTGCCTAATAAAGGCATTCCAAGCAATGGCGTTTTTTGGGTGGTATTTTTCAATAGTGATATTCAATGGAAGATATTCAGTTTGCTAAGATAGCAGAATATTAATCCATTTAATCAATAACCGTTGTAGTGTTCGTTTAAAAATTAAACTCTAGGAACGATTTATTTAAGCAACTCGATAATCTCAGTTGCTTTACTAGCATTGTATAAATTTTCTTTTTCGATTTTATTAAAAATTATCAGTGCATTAGCCTCATCTCCTTTTTTGAGATACAATAACCCTTTATACCAGTATCCTTTTTCAGCATCTAAAAAGTTACTAGAGATTAATTGATTATAAGTTGTAAGAGCCTCATCGTATGACCCCATTTCCATTAAAGAGATACCTTTTAAAAGATAAAAAGTCGGAAGATTTTGTTGTGATGTATTTATAGAGTTTTCTATAATAGGCATTGCCTCACTATATTTTTCATCTATAAACAATGCGGTCGCTTCATCTAAGGAGCCTTGGTTTTCTCCATCTCTCACGATTGAGTAAGTCAATTGATTTTTATCCAAGTAAGTAGCATATACATGCTCTGGACTTGAGTTGATCCCATTAAATTGCGAGACGCTAATTATAATAACTACAGATGCTGCGGCTGCATATATCAAATGTTTCCATCTAAAATCATACCTAGATTTAAGAGGTTCACCTGCGTGATCAATATTCTTTAAGGTTGCTTTGAGTTTAACAATATCATCATCATTAAATAAATCTTGATATTCCTTAATTACAGATTTATCTACATTATTTGCAAAGCTCCATCCTGCATCGTTAAAGGTATCATGTAATTGTTTCTCTAAAATTAATTTTTCAACAAATTTTGAATCCTGTTTTCTAATTTTAAATTGAAGATGATCCTCTTCAGTTAAAGAGTTTTTGAAATACTTTTCTAATAAAATGTCGTCTGGCGTAATCATAATTCTTTCAAGGCATTAAATCTAGGGCTACTTTTTATAAGCTCTATAAGTTTCTTTTTGCATTTAAAGACACGCTGTCTTGCGACCGTTTCAGAACTATATGCGAGATCTTTTACCATCTCGGCATAGGACACATCATTAAAAAACATTTCAAGAATTGATTTACAGTTATCTGAACTAAGGTCCAACGCTGCTTGAAATAATTCTAATCGTTCTTGTTCTAATAAAACATGTGCATCTTCATTTTTTATATAGAACTGTTCCTCCTCTATATCATTTGTTACCCAATGTGAAGATTTATTTAATTCTCTTCTCCACAAATTTTTACAAGCGGTGAATAAAAAGGCCTTAAAACTAGAATTAATTGAAAATGGATTTTTTTTGTATCTAACTGCTATTTGCACTAGTGCTTTTTGAAAGATATCCTCGGCATCCTGAACTGAACCTTTATTTTGAATCACAAATTTTTTCACCTTAGGCAAGGTGTCTTGATAGAGCTCTGAAATCACAGCAGAGTCACTCGTTAGCAAGGCTCTTAGGTATTTTAAATCATCTGCCATTTGAGCAAATATATAAGTAATTCATAAAGAGTTAATTTTTAAGGGTAACAAAAATCGACTCTAGGTAACAGTAGGGTAACATCCTAAATAATAAAACCCTACTTTTATGAAAAATTTATTTTTAAAACTGCTTTTTTGTTCGATGATCTCATTAACTATTACGTCATGTAGTGTTAATTCTCTGGAAGAAGATGACTTGAATATACAAAACAATGAACTTACGTTAAAAAGCAACACCGTTAAATCACAACTCTATGTAAGTTGGGAAACAACTGCTACCAAGGATCAAAAAATCCACTTGAGAGAAGAACTTACATACTCTCATCCATTTATTAAGTTACATTCTTTTTCAATTGATGAAAACATTCATAGTGGCGAGATTTGGGAAGTATCATTTCAACAAACTGAAGCTGAATCAACTGATCCTGTTCTATGGATAGAAGATGAAACCGTTATAGATATAGCAAGTTTTGAACCATTTTAATAATTAATGCTTAAATTAGATTTCATAATCTGTTGTTTTGAAATCTAGTTTAACCTCTATTATATTTTGGCTATTAGTAGTTTGCGCATGCAATTCTACTAGTAGCCAAACTTATTATGAGCTATTTGATAAGCTAGAAAAAAACAAAGGAATTGAAGCCCTACAGCCTCAACTAGACAGTGTATTAAGAAACACTACAGACTATTTACAGTATACTGAAATGTCTCATGATTTTTCAGTTAAATACTTCAGATTAAGAGACCATGAAGCGGCTATTAAATATGCTCAACTAGAAGTTAACTCTTTTGAAGAGCATCAAATATGGAATGAAAAATACACTAAAGCTATCTATCAACTAGCGTATTTTTATGAGCTCACTGCGCAAATTGAAGTTGCCATACAGCACTATAGTAAAGTAATTTCAGTAGAACCTAATTCCTATAAAACAATTCAATCTTACGGTAAATTAGGTGATTGTCATTATAAACTAGGAGATTATTATCAGGCAGAAATTTATTACTTAAAAGCCATTTCTGATCTAGAAAATTATAATGCTTCAGGGTTTCTTGCTTCTCAGTATTTAAATTTATCTAGAGTTTATCACACTTTAAACACTGTAGATTCTCAAGACAAAGAACTTAAAACTTTGAATAAGGTTTTAGAAATCAACAAAAAAAACCCGCTCAACGACCGTAGATTATCTATTCTATATAATAACCTGGCTAATTACTACAATAATGAAAAATCATATAATTTTAATCAAGCCAAATTATATTATCAAAAACTGCTTAATCATTCTATTGAAAAAGAAGATTCCACTTCTATAGGGATAGGTTATGGAAACCTAGGTAATCTCTATATAAAACAAGGTAGTGATAGCGCAAAGTATTATCTAAACAAGAGCTTAGACTATTCTTTATCTACAGATTCTAAAGATCGTGTATTTAAAAATATATCAGATTTTGAATTACAAAACGGCAATTCTGAAAGCTCATTAATATTTCTAAATAAAGCCATTCAGGTGAATTTCAGGAATAAAAATATTGATTTAAAAAACCCTAGCCTTGTTCATTTTAAAGATGCTATAGATCCTATAGGTGTGATAAACTCATTATCTAAAAAAGCAGAAGTTCTTTTACTGCAATATGAAGATTCAAAAAAGAAATCTTATGCGATAAAAGCTTTTAAAAATCTACAAACAGCAGACTCTCTCATTGACTATATTCAAAATTCAAATAGTGAACAAAGTTCAAAACTATACTGGCGTAAAGAAGCATCTAAAGTTTATCACTATGCCGTTTATTGTTCTTACATTTTAGATAAAACTCAACTTGCATTTGTTTATAGCGAGAAAAATAAAGCAGTATTGCTCACAGAAAATATCATTCAAAATTCCTTTGATATACCAGAATCCATTAAGAACAGGAAAAAGTTTTTAAATAATAGATTGATAGAGTATGAAAGAAAACTTGAAGAAAAGAAGGACTCAAACTCCATAAAATTTTATAATAAAGCCATACTTAATCAAAGACTTGAGATTAAAAAATACGATGATTCTATTGCAAATCATTATACTGATGGTTTAACTAAAACTTACTTGAACCAACTAACTAGCCTATCTGAAGTACAAAACGGATTAAAAAATGACGAAATGATCATTTCATACGTGTGGAATGAAGAAGTCAAGTGTAAAAATCATCTAATGTGTCTAGTAATAACGCCTGAAGATGCTCAAGTTTTTGAATTAGAACATGCAGATGATTTAAACCGTGAAATTTCACAATATTTACAACTTCTGTCTAAACCCTTCTCTACTAAAGAGGACATCAATCAATATGCGATAAAGGCAAATTCGATCTATAAAAGACTTTTCCCAATAGAAATCCAATCAAAATTAAAATCCAAAAAAATTACAATAATTGCCGATGGTCAATTACAAAACATCCCATTTGATGCTCTAATTACAGATATTGAAAAGCATAATTATCTCATTAAAGATTGTCAAATAAACTATGCCTATTCACTATCTTTTTCAAAAAGTAATGCCGCTATTAATCGTAAGGCTAGCAAAAATCTGATCACCTTCTCTCCTACTACCTTTGACCTTATAGGCTTACCTAAACTCTACAATACCAACGCAGAAATTAATTCTATCAATAAGTATATTGAAGGTGATAATTACATTAATCATATCGCTACAAAAAACAACTTTAAAAGTCTTATAGATGATTACAAAATTATTCATCTAGCCACTCATGCTAGTTCTGGAGAAGACCCGTTTATAGGCTTTCATGATAGTAAGCTAGGTATTAAAGAACTTTATTCGCTAGAAAACAATGCTCAATTAGTTTTCTTAAGTGCCTGTGATACTTCAATAGGAGAAATTATTCAAGGAGAAGGAACTTTAACTCTTGCAAGAGGTTTTTTTTATACTGGCTCGCAAGCAGTGGTCGCCTCTTTATGGAAAACCAGTGATAAGTCCACCTCTTACATTGTTGAAGATTTCTATAAAAACATTGAAGAGAAAAATGGCGTGTCGACAGCGCTACATCGTGCAAAACTTAAATATATTAAAGAACATAGTCTTTCAGACGTATCACCTTACTATTGGGCATCTTTAAAATCTATGGGAGATAATCAACCGATTGCTCTTAATAATTACAACTTCGTTTATTGGATAATTGGAGCCCTAGTCATGATACTTACTCTATTGAGCGTCCTATTTTTTAAAAATCGTAAGGCTTAATCATGCCTTAAGTTATTTCCTACTTATAACGCTTTCGCGAAAGCGTAACAACAATTACTTTAAAGATATTATTACCACTCATCTAGTTTTTAACAGCAAACTACCCAATCTGGGTAACAAAGAATTGTATTAAAGAACAATATGTTGAATGCATTCTGGGAGACTTTCTGAAAACCCATTTAACAGAGTAGGAACTAACCAATTCAATTATCATGAAAAAACTATATGCAATAGTACTCATACTATGTATGGGTAGCAGTGCGTTTTTAAATGCGCAAGAGTTAAATGAAAAAGAACGCTATCAGGCACAACTTAAAGTTGAGGAAAAGATAGCTGCATTTATTCAAGAAAACATGGATGACGTCGTGCCCGAAAAGCACCTTTATAATTACATTGAAAAGCTTAGAAATGCAGATGAGCATACCATAGAAGAACTAGCATCGATTCCCTTTAGTGAAATATTGACCATCTATAAAAAAGATTATTTACGCAGTCTCTATTTTGCAAATAATCCCAAAGCCTCCTCACTTTTTAAAGCCATCGCAGCACCTGTTTGTACTAACGGTGATTTTGAATCTGGAGTTTTTGATACTTCACTAGCTGGTGAAAGCGGTATCTATAATTTGGGAGAATGTGATGCAATACCTTTAATAGGTGCTTCAAATATCATTTTTAATCCAGAAGCTTTCGGTAATGCAAATCATTTTAATATTACTAATGTAGGCCTAGATCCCATTGTAGCTTATGGTGGTGGTTCTTTACAAATGGTAAATAATGGTAATCACGCTGTGCGTGTTAATGCACCATTAATTTGTAATACCAGTACCGGTAATCCCAATGGTGGTATTAATAAATTAATCAAGTCCATTACACTACAGGATGATGGCGTTCAAGAAATTAACTTTAGCTATGCCCTAGTCGCAGACTACCCTAATCATCCTAATGAAAATCCTTTTTTCATGGCTAGAGCATTAGACGCTAGTAATAATACACTAGACCGCTTTTGTATAGTCTCAAATCCAGACCCTTCAGTAAATCCCTTTATAAACAGCTTTGCAGACTATCCTGGCTGCGCTACTAATCAAGTAGTGTGGCAAGACTGGACTTGCGGTTCATTAACTGTTAATGGTAAGGCTGGTGATGTAATAACTTTAGAATTTATTGTTTCTGATTGTGGGCAAACTGCTCACTTTGGATATGCTTATATCGATGATATATGTGCCGTAAGTTGTAACGGTAATGGTCAAGGTTCTATTCAACTTACGCCCATGGACCCATGTCAGAGTACCCCATTGCAAGTATGTGGCACATATACATTGCCTAATCTTAATGGTACAACAGGATCTATTAATTCAATAGAACTAGACATACTACAAAATGGAACTGTAGTAAACACCTTAACAACATCGACTAATGGAGCAGGAATTTTTTGTTTCAATGTCAATAGCGCAGATATGATAGGACAATATGGTGGTTATGACTTTCAAGCAAATGTTATTTTTAATATTGGGTCAGGTACACAACCAGCGACAGATTCACAAACTAATCCAGGTCAAAACAATGATTATATTTTTGAAAATCCAGACTGTTGTCCGACTGATGCTTCTTTTAACGCTTTTATAGATACCAGTGGTTTACTAGCTATTTCAAGTTTTACAGACTATAGCGCGTTTATCCCTACGCATGAATGGTATGTGCTATCCAGTCCTAATAGTTCAGGTGGACCCTATACACCAGTTTATAGCATTCAAGATAATGGTCCAGCAACAATTAATTTAATAACTAACGCACAACCAGGCCTATATTATACTGTAATCCATATTTTGAAGTCTAACGATTGTGCTGACATTTGTGAAAGTAAAGTATTGTATTATAATAATGGAAGTAGACGTGGCGAAGAGTTGGATTATCGCTCTAATCAAGACTGTTGTCTTGCCTTGCAGTTTTGGGCAGACGGTCCAGGTCAAACTAGCAATCTATCGGGTGATTTTCAAGTAGGTGTTGATTTTAATGGAACCATAACTACTAATGTAATCAATCCATACAACGGCCATCCTGGTATCACTCATAGTTGGAAATTATATTCTAGCCCTAACGCTACTGGTGGCCCTTATACATTAGTAGATTCACAAACCGGTATTAACTACAGTTATAGCTCCATAAGCGATGGTGTTTATTATTTTGTGCTTCACAAAGTCCAAACTGATTGTGGAGAGGTATGTTTTGTTCAAGATATTTGTAGAAATTGTGCTAATCGTGGCAGTTCTAGTCTCGCAGGAGAAATAGATTGTGACTTTTTTGACACTACAACAGTTAATTGTACTGCCACAGAAAAACATGAATATAGTTGTAAAACTAACATGCTAGAATGGGCAGCTGTCCCAGGTGCATTAGGTTATGTAATTGAAGTAAATTATAATGATCCTGACTGTTGTCCTAGATCAACCATTTTACCGACTAGCCAGCGTTTTGAAGTAGGACCTAACACAACTACTCTTAACATTCCTATCAATAGATCTGGCTGTTTCAGCTATTCTATAGGAACTAGATGTGCAGACTCTAGATTACCTAAATGGACTACTAAAGAATGTGTATCATGTAATACAATCATTCAACCACTGTGTGCAGCACCTACTAGTACAAATTTTAATTGTGAAAGAGGTATTATCTCATGGACAGGCTCGCCGTCATTTAATGACTATGTGGTAGAATATACATATAACGACCCAGATTGTTGCCCGAGTAATCAAAGACCTATAACTAATAGAGTAAATGTTACAGGAACAAGTTTACAAATATTAATACCGACAACAGCTTATTGTATAAGTTATCGTGTAGGTACTATTTGTCCAGATATTAGAGAGCCTAGATGGACTGCTAAAACATGTCAAACTTGTCGTGGTGTAGGTATAAGTCCAAAAAACCGAAATCTAGGAACAACAGAAGTATTGCCTAATCCTAGTGATGGCCTGACATCCTTAAAATTTGAATCTGACATCAATAAACTACAAAAAATCATTATTTATAATCTAAATGGTAATGTCGTAGACACTATAGATATTCCCACTTATGAAGGTTCTATTTATAAAATGTTATGGGATAGTAGAAACATTCTAGAAAAAGGGATGTACCTCATCAGCTTTGAATCTTCAAAAACAAAAATAGTCGAGAAATTAATCATAAAATAAAGAAGACTTCATTTCAAGAAATGAATGGTTTCTGTATAGAAGGCAGTAGATTTTTAGCTGCCTTCTTTACGATTAAAACCAACAGTAATGAAGAAAAATAAAAAAATAAAAAAAGTGAATTTGTTGGGTAACAAAATTCACCCAAGAGGAACAGTACAATGAAACAACTATTGAATAGTGTTTGTTAAACATTTAAATAAGAATAATAAACCAGTCGTGGTCTTGCTAAAATTTAATTTTAAAAGACACTGTCTATCCCTATAAGCAGGACTGGTTATTATAACTAAATAGTAATGACTTGATGTATAACACATCATAAACATTACGGTTACAAATTAGAAGGTGGTGATTATTAGGTTCTACTATTAATTGGGGAGACCATTTTTTAAAAGAAGGCAGGAAATTTTTCCTGCCTTTTTTAATTTAACAAATAGATTAATAAAAAATATCCGCAAAAAAAAGCAGACTCAAATGAATCTGCTTTTTTAATATAATAAATCTTAATGCTATAAGTTTAAGAAAGCTCTTTAGCCTTACGCTTACGCTCATTCTCATCAAGATATATTTTACGTATCCTTAAGTAATTAGGCGTTACCTCTACATACTCGTCTTTTTGAATATATTCTAGTGCCTCTTCAAGAGTAAATTTAATCGGCGGTGCGATTTTTACCTTATCATCGTTACCTGCACTACGTACGTTAGAAAGTTTTTTAGTTTTAGTAAGGTTAATCGCTAGATCATCTGGTCTAGAGTTCTCACCTACTACCTGACCTCCATAAATTTCCTCACCTGGATGAATAAAGAACTTACCACGATCTTGTAACTTATCCATTGAATAAGGAATAGATGTACCTGTCTCCATAGATATCATAGATCCATTAATACGACCTGCTATTTCACCTTTATAAGGTTCAAAACCTACAAAACGGTGATTCATTATAGCCTCACCAGCAGTAGCGGTGATCAATTGATTACGTAATCCTATAATACCACGAGAAGGAATTTTAAATTCACAAACCATACGCTCACCTTTAGGTGCCATACTAGTCATTTCTCCTTTTCTTAAAGTAACCATTTCAACAGCCTTACCACTTACCGCTTCTGGTAAATCTATAGTAAGCTCTTCAATAGGCTCACATTTAACACCATCTATTTCTTTAATGATAACTTGTGGTTGTCCTATTTGTAACTCATAACCTTCACGACGCATCGTTTCAATTAAAACAGACAAGTGTAATACACCACGACCAAAAACCATAAACTTATCTGCACTACCAGTATCATGTACTTGTAAAGCAAGATTCTTTTCTAGTTCTTTAGTTAAACGATCGTTAATGTGACGAGAAGTCACAAACTTTCCATCTTTACCAAAGAAAGGAGAATCGTTAATAGTAAATAACATACTCATCGTAGGCTCATCAATTGCAATTGTTTCCATAGCCTCAGGATTTTCAAAATCTGCAACGCTGTCACCTATTTCAAAACCTTCTAAACCTACAATTGCACAAATATCACCAGCCATTACTTCTTGAGCTTTGGCTTTACCCATTCCATCAAAGACATAGACTTCTTTAACTTTAGTCTTTGTCATAGAGCCGTCACGTTTACAAAGAGTCACATTTTGACCTTCTTTTATAGAACCTCTTTTAATACGTCCTATCGCAATACGACCAGTGTAGTTAGAGAAATCTAATGAAGTAATTAATAATTGAGTCGTTCCTTCTTCAACTTTTGGAGCAGGAACATGCTCAATAACCATATCTAATAATGGCTCTATATTAGTTGTTTCATTTTGCCAGTCATCAGACATCCAGTTATTTTTTGCACTACCATATACGGTAGGAAAATCTAGCTGCCATTCTTCTGCACCTAATTCAAACATTAAGTCAAAAACAGATTCATGCACCTCATCAGGTGTACAGTTTTCTTTATCTACTTTATTGACAACTACACATGGCTTAAGACCTAGGTCTATCGCTTTTTGTAGTACAAAACGAGTCTGTGGCATAGGACCTTCAAATGCATCTACTAAAAGTAGAACACCATCTGCCATGTTTAATACACGTTCTACCTCACCACCAAAATCGGCGTGACCAGGTGTATCAATGATATTAATTTTAGTCCCTTTATACATAACTGAAACGTTCTTTGCAAGGATTGTAATCCCACGTTCACGTTCAATGTCATTGTTATCAAGGATTAATTCTCCTGTCGTCTCGTTCTCACGGAAAATCTCACAGTGGTGTAAAATCTTGTCTACTAACGTAGTCTTACCGTGGTCTACGTGAGCAATAATCGCAATGTTTCTAATGTCTTTCATAAAAATAACGCTTGTTAGCGGCTGCAAAAATAGGCTTATTTATTGGTTTTTAGCGCTTTATTGAAATATTTGCACAGCTTCTTTCAATTACTTGATTTTCAATAGCCTTAAATCTAATTGATATTTCGCTTTCGCGAAAGCGAATCATTAAACCATAACCGTTTATTAGTTCATGCATCTGATAAATATATTTTAGCCTCAATCGTTAAGTCTTTCTTAATCATTGGGAATAAAGTGACGTTTCATTTTGTTAGGTATTTGTAAATCATACCTTTGCCGCTGATAGAAAAATATCAATTTTTATGAGTCAAGTTAAAGCAAATGACACTGTAAAGGTGCATTACACAGGTAAATTAAAAGCAACAGGACAGGTCTTTGATACATCTGCAGACAGAGAGCCATTAGAAGCTCAACTAGGTCAAGGAATGTTGATCCCAGGTTTTGAGAACGGTCTAATAGACATGAAGGTAAATGAAAAGAAAACTATTGAAATCCCTAAGGAAGAGGCTTATGGTGAAGTAATGGAAGAACTTTTTCATAAAGTAGATAGAGCCCAATTACCACAAGAAGTACAACCTGAAGTAGGAATGGGATTGATCTCTCAAAACCCTGATGGAACAGAAAGACAATTGCGCGTTGCAGATGTTCAGGAAGACCACATCGTCGTTGATGCTAACCATCCACTAGCTGGTCAGGACCTTGTGTTTGAACTAGAAGTAATAGGAATCAATTAAGAATTCTTCAACCATATACGAAAAAGCCTGTCGATGTATTAACAGGCTTTTTTATTTTTATCGCTTTTCAACTTATATAATTTAATCTATTACCACCGCACGTGATATAGGCGTATCACTTTTCACAACAACAAATGTTGATATCGGGTAAAAAGAATTATCTGTAGTCGTATTAGTCCAGTTTTCAAAACCATATTCAAAGGTAAAAGTCGTACCTGCCATACTGGATGTAAATGAGTCTATTCTTGTAGGCACTTCCATTCCCGGACACCATCCAGCTCGATCTGGAGTCCAGTTTCCTGGTGCTTGATTGCTAACTGGATTAGAAGCACATCCCAGAGGACCCAAATTATGCTGAAACATATTTGCGCCATTGATACTCACACTATGCGTTCTATAGCACCATTCAGCACAAGTACGACCATCTGGATCACCAGATGCTGCTTGTCCCCATCCAGATATTATAGTACGCAAATGTGTATTCTGGGCATTTGAAGGAATATTAATCGAACGTGTAAGATCAAAGGTATGTGCGACACCATATGGCACACCTGCTTGTGAGCCATTATCATAATTTAGAACTCTAGTGATACCATAATATTGATAATCTGGTGTTCCTTCTATATAATCAAAGTCTACACTGACCTCATAACCTTTTGCATTCCAGCATTCAGTTCTTATTCTCAATTCTACATTCCCGGTTAGAATTGATTTAAAATCAGTGACATCAAATTCAAATCCTCTAGGTAACTGACTGTTATCATTCCAGTATGGTGTTATAAATCTAGCCATTTCATAACGCTCACCAGATACAGGATCTGTGACCTTTACGTTTGCATAAACATCCCACTCATCACATCCTCCTGATGGACATGTTAATTTAACATACATTTTTATAGCCTCTATATTACTTAGATCATTATGAAGATTGAAAGATTGTACTGATGTTTGATTAAATCCACCACCAAAAGCGACTCTAGTTCTATTAAAGGTTAGATAGTTATGTATAACTGGTGTACCTGATCCATTAAGTGCTATTACGATATCGTTTGCTATGTCGGTATTTTGAATAACGATATTTTCTTGAAACGTATTTATTGCATCTGGAATGAATCTAACAAAAATCAAACTTGAAGTAGATATAACTGGCAAATTAAGTTGTGTAGAAAATGTAGAACCATCAACCGATAATTCAAATGGACTAGTCGTTGTAAGATTGATGTCACTGCTTAAATTTGCATGGCTTAAAGTAAAGGACTTCAATTGTGAATTTTGACCTACTTGAGTATCTTCAAAAGACAGACTACTCAAAGATGCCGTTAATGATGGCATATTCCCAGAACCATTAGAGCCTGAATCGTCGTTTTCTTCAGAACTACATTGTAAAAAGATTACAGCAATTATCAAAACACTAAAATATTTAGTTGCTTTAAGAAATTTATTCATCTTGTAACGTTTTTGTTTAGTGCAATTTAAAATAAAAGTCCGTTCATTATATAAATCAACTCATACACTTTAATATTGCAGGAAAGAGGTTAGTATATAGGATAGAGTATTGAGAACAAAAGCTGTTTAATAACTTGAACTTAAAGCCTCTAAATGGTATCTTTGCAATCTTCAAAAAATGAGTCAAGAATATGTTTGATAATTTAACTGACAAACTCGATAAAGCCATGCACGTCCTTAAAGGACATGGAAGCATTACCGAAGTAAACGTTGCAGATACTCTTAAAGAAATACGTCGCGCCCTAGTGGATGCAGATGTTAACTATAAAATCGCTAAAGAATTTACCTCACGTGCAAAAGAAAAAGCACTAGGTCAAGGCGTATTAACAACTCTTAAACCAGGTCAACTTCTTACAAAAATTGTAAAAGATGAACTTACAGAGTTAATGGGTGGCGATGTAACGGGATTAAACTTAACTGGTAATCCTACCGTTATTTTAATGTCTGGATTACAAGGTTCTGGTAAAACAACATTTTCAGGTAAACTAGCAAACTTTTTAAAATCTAAAAAGAGTAAAAGACCTCTTTTAGTGGCTTGTGACATATATCGTCCAGCAGCTATTGATCAGTTGCATGTGGTAGGAGAAAGTGTAGGCGTTGAAGTATATTCTAATCGTGATGAAAAGGATCCTGTAAAAATTTCGCAAGATGCTATTTTACATGCAAAACAAAATGGCTTTAATGTTGTTATTATAGATACCGCAGGTCGTCTTGCTGTTGATGAACAAATGATGACTGAGATTGCAAATGTGCACGCTGCAGTTAAACCTCAAGAAACACTTTTTGTAGTTGACTCTATGACAGGTCAGGATGCGGTTAATACAGCCAAAGCATTTAATGAACGATTAAACTTTGATGGTGTTATACTTACTAAATTAGATGGTGATACACGTGGTGGTGCAGCATTATCTATTAAATCTGTTGTTGATAAGCCTATTAAATTTATAGGTACTGGTGAGAAGATGGAAGCAATTGATGTTTTCTATCCTTCACGTATGGCAGATCGTATTCTGGGAATGGGTGATGTTGTTTCTCTTGTAGAGCGCGCTCAAGAACAGTTTGATGAAGAGCAAGCTCGCAAATTGAGTAAAAAAATTGCCAAAAATCAATTTGGCTTTGATGATTTTCTATCTCAAATACAGCAAATTAAAAAAATGGGTAACATGAAGGACCTTATGGGAATGATTCCTGGTGCCGGAAAAATGCTTAAAGATGTAGATATTGATGATGATGCATTCAAAGGTATTGAAGCAATTATTCATTCTATGACTATAGAAGAAAGAACACGTCCACAAGTGATTAACGGCTCTCGTAAAAAAAGAATCGCAAAAGGTAGTGGTACAACAGTTACTGAAGTGAACCAACTTTTAAAGCAATTTGATCAAATGAGTAAGATGATGAAAATGATGCAAGGTGGAAAAGGTAAAGCCATGATGAATGCCTTAGGAAAAATGAGGTAGATCTACATCAATTACTTAAACATTAAAATCCTGAGTTCGCCTCAGGATTTTTTTTTACTTTTTTTAAGTACGCAATCCTTATCGTTAACAAGTAGATAATAAGTGTATCCATATAAATTTTAAAATTTGATGCATTTGAGTGAATTTTACAGCAACATTAACCTTCACACACAACTATGATTATTCTCGACGGAAAAAAAACCAGTAACGACATCAAGAACGAAATCACAGAAATCGTTCAAGAAATGAAAAACAACGGTGAGAAAGTACCTCATCTAGCCGCAGTAATTGTAGGAAATGATGGAGCTAGTCTTACATATGTAGGATCTAAAGTACGCGCTTGTGAACGTGTTGGTTTTGAAAGTACTATGGTACGTATGCCTAATACGACTAGTGAAACTGAATTATTAAAAGAGATTGAAAAACTAAATAATAATCCAGACGTAGATGGATTTATTGTTCAACTGCCACTTCCTAAACAAATCGATACACAAAAGGTATTAATGGCTGTTGACCCAGATAAAGATGTAGACGGCTTCCACCCTACTAACTTTGGTAGAATGGCATTAGACATGAGTACATTTATACCAGCCACTCCTTTTGGTATACTAGAATTATTAGATCGTTATAATGTAGATACACAAGGTAAACATACTGTTGTGATAGGACGCTCTCACATAGTAGGAAGACCGATGAGTATACTTATGGGAAGAAAAGGTTTCCCTGGCAACTCCACCGTTACATTAACACACAGTCACACCAAAAACATCACACAAATAACCTCTCAAGCAGACATTATCATTACAGCACTAGGTGTCCCTGGATTTTTAAAAGCAGAAATGGTTAAAGATGATGCGGTAATCATTGATGTAGGTATCACACGTGTGCCAGATGAATCTCGCGAGCGAGGATATTATATTACAGGTGACGTAGATTATGAAAACGTAGCAAAAAAAGCTAGTCACATTACTCCAGTACCTGGTGGTGTAGGCCCTATGACTATTGCCATGTTGCTTAAAAATACATTGTTAGCTAGAGAAAGACATAGAGCTGCTAATAGATAATATATTCTATAAAAAAAGTCCTACTTCAGTTAAGTAGGACTTTTTTTAAAATCATTATTACTTAAAATTATTTACCGCCATTTGCTTGCAAATCTGCAATACATTGAGCGTCTAATTGCGCTATACCTGACCCCATTATATTCATCATGTTTAATGGATTAAACGTTTCTAACTGTGCATTCATTAAACAACCATCAACATTACAATGTGCACTGTTTGTATCATCCTCATGATCTGATTGTAAGGCAGTGCCTATGTTAACTAATCCCATTATATGTGCAAACTCATGCTCATAGACAGCTGTTTCAACATTTACTCTACTAGGCTGGTTTAAACCACCACTCAATTCTTCAATAGTTTTTTGAAACATGACCAGCGATGTATTTCTATAAGCTGTTCCTAAAATAACACTATTACCAGAATCATTTTCATTAGAATCGTCTGTAAACAGTACAAATATGGCAAGAGTATCATCAACACTAAACTGAGTTCTAATGTTATCTTCTAATTGACGTACTTCTGTAATAGAATAAGTACCTAATGCTTGTGCTGGAATTTCCCTTTCTATGATTGAAATCCCACCAGGTTTATGCAGTCTATCATTTAAAAAAGACAGTAAGTTGTTAAGTGATGCCTGTTCAGGTTTAAAACCATCAACATAAATTGCTTCAATAATGATTTTTGAAAACCTAGAATCACTAAGCAACTCATTTGCGCTTGCACCAGTATTGAGAGTATAAGAAAGCTCATCGCTATTTACACCATTATCTTGATCTTTGTCTGAACTACATGCATTTAAACTGGTAATAATAATTAAAAGGCATAATAATTGAAATATCTTTCTCATATCTTATATTTTCACACAAAATAAATTTAAAAAATGAAACAATCTATTAAACTGTTCCTAACACTTGTTATTTTTTCCGCTTTCGCGAAAGCGCAATCTGGAGAATCTTACCAATCCTTAATGATGAAGTACTTTGAAGTGAGCGGTATAGACACAGAGTATAATGCTGCCTATGATGGTATGATGCAAATGTTTAAAGATGCATATCAAACACAAGATGTGCCGGCATCTGTATGGCAAAAGTACGATTCAAATAAAACAGCATCTGTAGCAAAATTAAAAGGCATTTTAGCTAGTGAGTATCGTAGTATTTTTGATGATAAACAAGACCTTATTAACCTTATTAATTTCTACACATCTAGCGCTGGTAAGCAATTAAAGTCTGACCCTAATGCCATGAGTGAAGATGATAAAAAAGCTTATGAAGCTTTTAGAGTATCTAATACAGGTACAAAACTTTTTGGCCGTATGGATCGTATCAATAAAGCAAAAGAAACAGCTAGTATTTACTGGTCAAGAGAGCTTTTTTGTCAAGTAACCGGTGAATTAAAAGAACTAGGTTACACCAGCTCTATGCCTATGGGAAGCTGTAACTAATGGAAGAGTTTTTAAAATCTTTACCTCAACTTGCGGCCCAGAAAAAAAAAGAAAACCAGGTCTATTTTAAAAAGCTCAAAAAAAAGGCTCCTAAAAATTTAGATGGTCTCATGCAAGATTTACATGACGAGACCTTTGAAGAAGTAGATTGTTTGAGCTGCGCAAATTGTTGTAAGACGACTGGACCATTGTTCACCCATAAAGATATTGATAGAATAGCAAAGCATTTCAGAATGAAACCCAGCGATTTTATTGATCAATTTTTACGCATAGATGAAGATAAAGACTATGTATTACAAAAGGTTCCATGTCATTTTCTAGGAGCAGATAATTATTGTTCTATCTATGACGTACGCCCTAAAGCTTGTAGAGAATACCCACATACAGACCGGCGTAAAATCTATCAGATAGGTAATCTTACCGTTAAGAATACCTTTATATGTCCCGCGACATTTAAAATTGTCGAAAAAATGAAAGCCTCAATTCCTATGAATTGAGGCTTTTTAATTGGCACAATTTAACAAGTAAATGCTAATCATCGTTAAAATAAATACAGAATTCATTGAGCTTATATATATTTGAATCAATGAAAAAGTATATCCCTTTTATTCTCATGCTTATCGTGGTAGCATGTAGTAAACCTAAACCTCAAAAAGCTGAGGTGATAGGCTTAGAAGATATTGCATCTTTAACAGGTAATTATCCTGATAAGATACAAGTAATTAATTTTTGGGCAACGTGGTGCAAGCCTTGTGTGGATGAATTACCTGCTTTTGAAAAACTAAAAGCCACTTATGGAGATAAAATAGAAGTTATTTTAATATCCCTAGATGATGTAGAAAATTTAGAATCTAAAGTCAATCCATTCCTAGAAAAGCACAACATACAATCCCAAGTAAGATTACTAGATTATCCATACGCGGCAGAATATATACCTATGATAGATCCGCATTGGGATGGAGCTATACCTGTAACATTAATTAAATATAAAAGAGAGCACAAATTCTTTAATCAAAGTTTTGAATTTAAAGAATTAGATTTTGAAGTTTCTGCTCTTTTAGAAGAATAATAAATATCATGAAAACACTTAAAATATTAACTGTTGTAGCCATTGTGGCACTAGTAGGGATTCTAGCGAGTGGTGTTCTTAACTTTGGATCAACAGCAATGGATGAAAATGAAATAGAAAGTGCCATTAATGACTCTAATGTCACAGATCAGGCACCAGTTAGAAAAGGCTATGACATTGGTGATAAGGCAACAGATTTTAATTTAAAAAATGTTGACGGAAAAATGGTCTCGCTTAAAGATTATAGCGATGCACAAGGTTTTATAATAATTTTTACTTGTAATCACTGCCCTTACTCTGTAGCATATGAGGATAGAATTATAGCACTCGATAAAGAGTTTAAAGATCAAGGATATCCAGTAATAGCCATTAACCCTAATAATCCAGAAGCTTATCCAGAAGATAGTTATGATAATATGAAGATAAGAGCTCAAAATAAAGGGTTTACATTTCCATATTTATTTGATGCTGGACAGAAAATATATCCACAATATGGCGCTACTAAAACACCGCATGTCTTTTTACTAAAAAAAGAAGGTGCAAATAATGTAGTTAAATATATAGGTGCAATTGACGATAATCATAAAGATGCTAAGGCAATAAAAAATGATTATCTAAGAGACGCTGTTAATAATTTAATTAACGGTAAAGAAATTGAAACAACTAAGACGGTCGCTATAGGTTGTTCTATTAAAAGTTAAAGACTATAAATTTTATTGATAGAGAACCCGTGTTTATACATGGGTTTTCTTATTTGGTAAACGGTCAAAATTGTATTTTTGTAAAAAGAATAGATTACCCAAACATGATTTTAGAACAACATTATACTAAATGTCTAGCTCAAGGTGCGTACTATATAGCATCTGCTGGCGAGGCTGTCATTATAGATCCATTAAGAGAAGTTCAACAATACATCGACCGTGCAGCACAAGATAATGTGACCATAAAGTATGTTTTTCTAACACATTTTCATGCAGACTTTGTTTCTGGACATGTTGATCTCGCAGATAAAACTGGCGCAACGATTGTTTTAGGTCCTAATGCTGAGACAAGTTACGCTTTCGCGAAAGCGAAACATGGACAAGTTTTCAAGGTAGGTGACGTAAGCTTCACACTACTACACACGCCAGGTCACACCATGGAATCATCGTGCTATCTACTGAGAGATGAAGAAGGAATTGAGAAAGCAATATTTACTGGTGATACTCTATTTATAGGAGATGTAGGAAGACCTGATCTAGCTGCAAAATCAGATTTGAGTACAGAAGATCTAGCTGGACATCTTTATGATTCCTTACGCAAAGAAATCATGACGCTAACTGATGATATTATTGTTTATCCGGCGCATGGTGCTGGAAGCGCTTGTGGTAAAAGTATGAGTAAAGAAACCTATGACACCTTAGGAAATCAAAAGAAAACAAACTATGCCCTTGCTGAAGATTTAAGTAAAGAAGACTTTATTAAAGAATTAACAACAGGTATTGCTCCACCACCAGCGTATTTTCCAAAAAATGTATGGATGAATAAAGGAGTCAATTCTAGCATCGATGAGATTATTGCTAGAGGAAATACACCTATGAATGCCGTGTCGTTTAAGGCACTTGTCGATGATAACGAATACTTAGTTCTAGATGTAAGATCACCACAAGAATATACTGCTTGCAGCATACCAGGATCTTGGTTCATAGGTCTAGATGGTCAATTTGCCCCATGGATAGGCGCATTAATTGAAGACATCGATCAAAAAATAATCTTTATCGCTCCTGAAGGTCGAGAAGAAGAAACCGTTACTAGATTAGCTAGAGTAGGTTATGACAATGCTTTAGGATATCTTAACGGCGGCATCGAGGCATGGAAAAATGCTGGTTTTGCAACGCAACAGATTAAAAATATTACTGCACAAGAGTTTATAGATGGTCTATCTGATAATAGCATATTAAATCCTATAGATGCTCGTAAACCTGGTGAATACAATAATGGTCATGTAAACGGAGTTCCTTTATATACCTTAGACAATATACATACTGATGTTGATACATTAAAGGCTGATTATACCTACCATATTTATTGCGGTGGTGGTTATCGCTCAGTAATTTTTGCAAGTATTGCTGCTGCAAATGGCATAAATAATGTTGTCAATGTTGAAGGTGGCTATGGAGCTATAAAAAAGACTAATTTAGGAACTCAAAAAATTGTAGAAACAACAACTTGTTCACTTTAATATGAAAGACATCACAAAACAAGAATGGAAAGAACTTATTGCATCAGATGACAATGCTGTAATAATAGATGTGCGCACTGCAGACGAAGTTGCAGAAGGTATGATTCCTAATGCATTGCATCACGATATATTTCAACCACAAGAGCTAATGGCAGCGCTTCAAGAAATGGATAAGTCTAAAAATTACTATATCTACTGCCGTAGCGGTGGACGTAGTGGTCAGGCTTGTCAAATTATGAATCAAATGGGCTTTGAAACAACTTATAATCTTTTAGGCGGTTTTAGTGAGTGGGATGGCGATGTTGCTTAACCTATATACAAAATGAAAAAAATAATTCTTTTATTAAGCTTAATCTGTACGATAGCTTTAACTCAAAGCTGCTTTGAGGCTAAAGCTGGCACTGTTGAATTAGTCAGCTCTGAGGAGGCTGCAGATATCATAAAATCGCAATCAGCACAATTAGTTGATGTGCGTAGTAAAGAACAATTTGAAGCTGGTCACATAGAAGGTGCTATCAATATACCTGTAGACAGTGAAAATTTAAATGAAATCATAGCCGGACTTAATGTCAAAGAACCTGTACTGGTATATTGTAATGGTGGTAGGCAAAGTGCACAATGTGCTAAGATTTTAGAAGATAAAGGATTTATTAAAATATTTGATCTCGATGGTGGCTTAAGTAAATGGACTACTAGCGGCAGAGAGATCGTTTTAAAAACTAACGAATAACTAATGCAATTATCTGACATTCCACAAATCAAGCATGTAGATGCTGACAATTTCTTTTTACTTGCTGGCCCATGTGCTATAGAAGGTGAAGACATGGCATTGCGCATCGCAGAAAAAGTGGTTAAAATCACTGATAAGCTTAATATCCCTTACGTATTTAAAGGAAGTTTTAAAAAAGCAAATCGTAGCCGTATAGATAGTTTTACAGGTATAGGCGATGAGAAAGCGTTGAAAATATTGCGTAAAGTTTCTGAAACTTTTGGAGTACCTACCGTAACAGATATCCACGAAGTTAGTGATGCAGCTATGGCTGCAGAGTATGTCGACATTCTACAAATCCCTGCTTTTTTAGTAAGGCAAACTGATTTAGTAGTTGCTGCTGCACAAACGGGTAAAGTAGTGAACCTTAAGAAAGGACAATTTATGTCGCCAGAGGCTATGAAACATGCAGTACAAAAAGTGAAAGATTCTGGTAGCGATAAAGCTTGGATTACTGATCGCGGAACTATGTTTGGTTATCAAGATATGATTGTAGACTTTAGAGGTATACCGACCATGCGCGAGTTTGCTCCAACGGTACTAGATGTTACTCACAGCTTGCAACAGCCTAATCAAACTAGCGGTGTTACCGGTGGACGACCTAACATGATAGAAACTATAGCTCGAGCTGGTATTGTCAACCAGGTTGATGGTTTATTTATAGAAACTCATTTTGATCCTGCAAATGCAAAAAGTGATGGTGCAAATATGCTAGATCTTCAATATTTAGAAGGTTTACTATCCCGATTAGTTGCAATTAGAAAAACGATTCAATCTTTTAATTAAAAATTTTTCAAATAATTGAAAAGCCTGCAAATGTATATTTGCTGGCTTTTTTTTGTTTAATTATTATCATTTGTGAAGTACAAGTGTTAAACATTTCCCATTCTGTAACAATGTAAAAAATGTGGAGTCCTATTTTATATACATCTAACAACTAAAACTTTACATTATGAAAAATTACATTTTTATTGCAACATTCT
Organism: Nonlabens arenilitoris; assembly: GCF_002954765.1. Lineage (NCBI taxonomy): Bacteria > Pseudomonadati > Bacteroidota > Flavobacteriia > Flavobacteriales > Flavobacteriaceae > Nonlabens > Nonlabens arenilitoris. The sequence goes on from NZ_MTPW01000001.1 coordinate 358,175, forward strand.
TTATGGCATTTATAGGATTTGCACAAACAAGCATGGAAGTAGAATCCTTTTCAAAAATTAAAATTGACGCTGACGCACAAATTGAAATTGTATATTCAACAAAAGATCAAGTGATGTTTAATGTTGATGAAAATCAACTTAAAGATTTCACTATCTCATCAGACAATGGCTCTTTAACCATTAAACAAAATGGAAATTCGATTGATGGACTTAAAATTCGTATTTATACCAATCAGCTTAAAGGTATGGCGGTAAATGGAAACGGTAATGTCACCTTAACAAAATTTACTAAAATGGAGAATCTATATTTATCAATGAAAGGCTCTTATACTGTAGACACTGGCGAGGCAAATATTAAAAACTTTACCATATCGAGAGATGCTAACAGTAAAGCCATTCATGAAAATGCAGTAGAAGTTAAAGAAAGCGTTAACGGAACCTTACTTATAGTAAATGGATAACATTTAATTGCTCTAACTATTAACTAAAAGCCCTTTCTTTTAAAGAAAGGGCTTTTTATTTTCAATATGTTTATCTTAAACTTTGTAATAAATTAGTAGTCATAAAGAAAATATTATGAGAATCCAGTTTTACTTTCTACTTTTTATTGCTTCAATCACAATTTCATGTCAGAATGAAAAAGATGATTATATCCCTACAGACCAGGTAATATTGTCTAACGTATTTGGTAGTAAAATTGATTTAAATAATCTAGACAGCTATCAAAATAATGATATTCCATCCTATATAAGATTTTCTAATCAAGGTAATGCTATAGAGAATGATAAAGCGACATTAGGTAGAATTCTATTCTATGATACAAAGTTATCTACTAATAACAGTATTTCTTGTGCAAGCTGTCACCAGCAAGAACACGCGTTTAGCGATACGGCAATCGCTAGTACAGGAGTAAATGGTATGACTGGAAGGCATAGTATGAGATTAGTTAATGTAGGATTTCAACCTAGCACTAATTTTTTCTGGAATGAAAGAGTCAATTCTCTTGAAAATCAGGTAACTCAACCTATAAAAGATCATGCTGAAATGGGTTTTAGTGGTGAAAACGGCGCACCATCTTTTGATGATCTACTCATCAAGCTATCTGCTACAGACTACTATCAGGTATTATTCAAGCACATTTATGGAGATATAGCTGTTACTGAAGAGCGATTACAAGAATGTTTATCTCAATTTGTGTTAAGTATACAATCCTTTGACTCAAGATACGATGATGGATTACTAGCAACTGGTAATCCTGGACCAGGTTTTCCTAACTATAACATGTCAGAGAATCGTGGTAAATTTCTATTTATAACCACACCTGAAAATGGCGGTGCTGGCTGTGTAAGTTGTCATGTCCCGCCAGAATTTGCTATAAAAAACAACATTCACAATAATGGTGTTATTGCGACTATCGCAGATCCAAATGTTTTTGACCACGATAATACCAGGTCGCCCAGTTTAAGAGATCTTGAAAATCCCGAAGGCTTCATCAATGGACCATTAATGCATAATGGAACCTTTACTACCTTACTAGAAATGGTAGAACATTATAACTCAATAGATATGACTAACCAGCAATTGTTGGATCCTCTATTATTTGACAGTATAGGACCTAACGGTCCAATAGGCCAGCAATTACAACTAACAGATAATGATAAAACAGCACTAATTAACTTTTTAAAGACACTTACAGGTACTGATATTTATACTAATCCTAAGTGGAGTGATCCTTTTGCAGATTAAATTTTAAGGAACCAGTAAAGCTTCAAAATCATGTTGTGAACCTTGAAATACATTTCCATCAACTAAGGTTTTAATTCCATCTACTGGAAACCGATCACTGTACTGCCAGAAATCCCACTCGATACGTGGCGCATTAATTCTATTATAATTTGCTATCCATATTCTAGGATATTCTTCAAAGTAAGAATCTGGCATCAGAACATCTCTATAAAAAGCCTCACCACTATAAATAATTGGTTGAACACCATAATGATCTTTAATAATTTTAATCCAATTCTTGAGACCTTTTCTTAAAGAAGCTTTATTCTGCACATTAGAAATATCCTCGATATCTAATACAGGTGGTAAATCACCTTTATGTAAAACTACTTGATTTATAAATACAGCAGCCTGCTTTGCACTATTAACATTACTCCAGTAATAATGATAGGCGCCTTTTTTAATTTGGGATTTTGTCGCGCCAGACCAGTTTTCTTTAAATCTATTATCTAATTCTGTTCCCACTACAGCTCTTATAAACACAAAGTCTATTTGCATTGTACTATCTGGATGTTCAATGTTATCCCATTCAATAATACCTTGATGATGAGAAACATCTATTCCATGTATTGCATATTTTTTGATGTGATCACTTTTATAAACCATTGAGGCATCGTACTTGTTCAAGTTATAAAACCAGCGATATATAGGCTTTTTATATTGGAATAATAAAATAGATATAACACCAATTATTGAGAGTATGAACCACCATTTTTTAAAATTCATTTCTTCTTTTTATGGTTAAGTCGTATTTCTTTGAGTTCTAATAAGGTTTCAATAACCACCTGATCATCGATTTCTTCCAAGCTTTCAAATCGCAATGATCGCAACATTTTTCTTCCTTCACCTGCGACTAATTTACCATGTTGATTAGTCAATTCATTACCATAGGACATTCCTAGGTCTACAAATTTTTTACGGAAATTCAGGAAGCAAAACATCTTTTTTTCATCAAGATAATAAAAAGGCAAATGCCATTTATAATTCAGTTGTGCCTCAGGTATAGTCGACTCTATCAGTGATTGCAAATGCATCATAATGGAGCGATAAGGCTCTGGAGAACGGTAGATATAATCGTGTGCGGGATTCATGTTATAAAGCTATTTCTTTTTACGCTTTCGCGAAAGCGTAAACAACACCACTTCTCTACTCTTTAAAAAAAGTTTACAAAAAATAGAGTTAAATCAGATAAATACATTTACTTTGTATTTCAAAGTACTTTAATTATGACTAAAGATAAAGTTCTAGACGACTTAAAAGAGATCAGGTCCATTATGGACAAGTCTACACGATTTATATCACTGTCAGGCATGAGTGGTGTGATGGCTGGTATTTATGCACTAATAGGCAGTGTTGTAGGATATTTTGTAATTGAGGAAGCACGTGAAAAAGGATATACCGACACGCTAGACAGCCTGTTATACACTCCATGGGAACGTAATCCATCACTTAAAATCATAGTCATTGCTGCTGTTATTCTTTTTCTGGCAGTAGTAACCGCCTTTTTCTTAACTAAAATAAAGGCTGCAAAATACAAGCAAAAAATATGGAATAAACAATCCATAAGATTAGTTGTCAACTTTCTAGCACCATTAACCATAGGTGGCTTATTTACACTGGCGTTATTACAGTATGGATTGTTATTTTTAGTAGCGCCAGCAATGCTCGTCTTTTATGGATTAGCGTGTATGAATGCAGCAAAATATACACTAGGTACGGTTAAATATCTGGGATTAAGTTGTGCTATTCTGGGTCTAATTAATACACAGTTTATAGGTTATGGATTGTACTTTTGGGCAGCAGGATTTGGATTGTGTCACATTATATATGGTACTGTGATGTACTATAAATATGATAGATAAACGTCTGATCTTTATCGATAAAATAAAATCTTAACTCAATACAGACTCATGAGTCTTATCAATAAATTAAATAAAGCATTTGATCATCGTATTAGACTAGGCATTATGTCTGTTCTAGTCGTAAACGATCATGCCGATTTTAAAGAGCTCAAAGAGTTGTTAGATGTTACAGATGGTAACCTTGCTAGTCATGCCAAAGCACTCGAGAAAGAAGAGTATATAAGAGTAGAAAAAAGTTTTATAGGTCGTAAGCCTAATACTAAATATATCGCTACAGATGTGGGCAAACTAGAGTTTAAAAAACATATCGCTGCCCTAGAAAAATTATTAGGTGGATAATAGACATCTATAAAAATCGATCAACCTAAGAACACAACTAAGAATAAAAAAATGAAAATCACACGGTCAATTTATTGCTCGCTCTAAGCCTATATATTATGAAATCTATTTTTTATCATTATACTTTGAAATACAAAGTACTTTAAATTATATGAGAGAACTTTTAGTGAGTTTAGGTTTTACCATATCTAGTAAAATGTATGTCTTTTTTAAAAAGGGAACATCATGGCATTTACAGACTAAACAACTGCTCTCCTACCCTAATCATAGTTTAGGATTTCATCTAGGTTGCTTTTTATTAAAACACAAATTTGAACCTCAGCCACGTTGTGAGGATCATGACGTTTTTCATGTTCTAACGGGTTACAAAGTAGACACTGCACAGGAAATTGCAATGCAGTTTTGGTTATGGGGCAACGGTAAGCGTAGTCCATTTGTAGCTCTTGCAATGCTTATTGGTCTACTTCTATATCCAGATTGTTATAACAGCTTTACTAGAGCATATTTAAAAGGTCAATATTCTAAAGCTATACATCATATTGATTTCAGCCAACATCTGTCATCACCTATATCAAATTTTAAAACTAACTCTAATACTATATCATCATGAAAAAGACCATCGTTATTATTTTAGGCGGCATCACATTTGCCACTCTATTTTACAACCACTTTCTGGGGTTAAATACAGCAGTTTATGCTCTATTTCTTATCATAGCGCTTGCTATAATGAATACTAAATCACTTCTTAAGCCTACCATTATTGCCAGCGCCGCTGGAATGATTGCCTCTTCCATTGCTATTATGATGCATGGATCTGGCATGGCTGTAATGTGTTACTTCTTATCTGTGTTTTTATTTATAGGAATGGTTGCTAGCTCTCAAGCTAGTATTTACACGAGCTGGTTTAATGGCTTATACAATCTGTTTTTTGGAATGTTCCATGACTTTATTTTTAATATTCAAAAAATTAAAGAAGAGCCTACATCTACTTATGCAGTAAGTCAGATTATAAAAATCACCGTCATTCCTATTCTTTTAATTATTTTATTCTCTTATCTCTATAGTCTAGCAAATCCTGTGTTTGCAGAGTGGTTAGGATTTATAGATCTCAGTTTTATAGATGGACTATGGTTTTTTACAGCTATACTAGGTGGCTTTATCATGGGGAATATAGCACAGCCTAATGCGATTGATCCCTTAACCGCAAATGACATTAATACTGATAATTTCTTAAAATCTAAAGAACTAGAAAATCCAGAAATTGAAAAAGCTAAAAATGAATTACAACTAGGTACGTTCTCCATTAGTGCTCTTAATATCCTACTGGTCATTGTATTGATTACAGAGCTGATGTTTATTTTAAATATCAAGGATTTTGCAGCATCAGAATTAAGCGATGCGGTTCACTCTGGTGTTTATGCCAGCATTGTAAGCATCATTCTAGCCGTGGTGATTATTGCTATATTTTTTCGCGGAAGCATCAACTTTATAAGAGAAAACGGAACTCTTAAAACACTCACTTTTATATGGATAGGGCTTAATTCCCTATTAATCGCCAGCATATTTACAAAGACCTTTTTATACATAGATCAATATGGGTTATCCATGAAGCGCATAGGTGTTGTGGTGTATCTTACCTTATGCTTAATAGGCCTATTTACAACCTTCCTAAAGGTACAACACCAACTAAACTTTGTGTATTTATGGCGCCGTAATCTAGCGGTAAGCTTTGTGATTATCTCCATATTTTCATTATTCAATTGGTCTGCTATTGTTACAGATTACAATCTCAATAATGATTTTGTAGATCATAAACAGTTAGAAAGATTACTACCACAAAATGCTTTGATTCTTAAAAAGCATGGATTATATGACGATGCACAAGAACTCAATAATAATTTAGGATATAGCTCTGCACGATACTGGGAAGAGCATTTTACAAATCGTCAATGGCAAGATTTTAATTATATCGCATATCAAATTAAGAAAGAAAATAATCAAGATGCTCAAAGCAATCCATAATAGGCTAGCCTTATGTAAAAGGATAAATTCTTATGGAATTAAGACTGCCTTGCTAACCTTTATTTATATGATGGTAATAGGATCTGGTTATATCTTAACCCATTTTGACTTTTTTATCGCTTTTATCTTATTAGGAGTTTTTATTGGTACAATTATCAATGGAATTATGATAATAGCGGTTTTAATTCAACTATTAAGAAATGTGAATCGGACGGTTGAGACCTTATTTACCATTTACATTCTACTACTTAATATACCGATGGCGTTCCTTCTCATATTTCTCAACGACTTTTTAAACCAACATTTTTATTCATGAACTATTTAAAAGAATTAACTCCTGTCAATCGATTTGCACATTGGACAGCTCTCGCAAGTTTTTGTTTAGGCACTCTATCATTCTTATCGTATTTAATATTTAAACAAAGTGATTTAATAGAGATTGGTCTAGGTTACATCGTCATAGCTGTGGTGTGGAACATCATTGTTCTCGTAATGATTATGATAGCAGCTTTAAGCCAAAAAACATCATTTAAAGAAACTGCATATACGATAGGCGTATTGCTAGCTAATATACCTATAGCCTTTCTCTACTTTATAATAATCCTTGAATTTGCTATATGAAAACACTAATCATTAATCGCTTTAAAGAACTAAGCATTTTATTAATGCTTAGTTTAACTAGTATCGTACTTCTTACCGTACGCATAAAAATCACACACGACTTTTATATGCTATTCCTAGTCTGGAATCTTTTTCTAGCAATACTACCCTATGTTATTAGTTTATGGTTAGAAACAAGCATAGCTAGTACGTATTATAAAAGAACTCATAAATGGTTGACCGTACCTATTTTTACAATATGGCTGCTCATTTTACCTAATGCTCCTTACATTATCACTGATTTAATACACATTAGAAACGCAAGTGGTGCTTTTCTTATCTATGATAGTATTCTTATCGCTAGTTTTGCTATTACCGGTTGCTGGGCTGGCTTTATGAGTTTACATCAAATGATAAACAGCCTAAGCTCTATACATATTATTAAAAGAGAGGTACACCAAACTGTACTGCCATATCTTATTCTATTTCTATGCGCCATAGGCATATATTTAGGTCGTGATTTAAGGTGGAATAGTTGGGATATCATCCAGCAACCAGCTAAGCTTTTTACAGACACTTTATCTATTTTTATACATCCGTTAACACACCAGACAGCTTGGTTACAAATCATACCTATGAGTCTATTTTTAATGGTCCTCTATAAATTATTTCTTCAATATGAAGCGAAGTCTTAAAATCAAATACGCTATTCTAGCGATAGTTATCTTTTTAATAGAAGTCTTTATAGCGCTTTATATTAATGATTCTTTCATACGACCATTTCTAGGAGATGTGCTAGTTGTTGGATTGATTTATTGCGCAGTAATGGCCTTTACATCATATCGAGTGGTAACGATAGCTATAAGCACATTAATTTTTAGCTATATGGTAGAGTTAGCACAATATGCGCAAGTAGTTAACCTACTAGGATTAAGTGACAATAAATGGGCTAGAATTATCATAGGCACTAGTTTCTCATGGTGGGATATGGTGTGTTATACCTTAGGGTTTATAATCATATTACTAATTGAGAAGAATAAAAGAATCATGAAAATTAGTCAATAACGATTTCGCGAAAGCGTTATTGAAAATTAGACTTATAAAAAAAGCGAGCTTAGGCTCGCTTTTTTTATGTACAGTTTTCAGTCCTTACTCCTTGCTGTCCACAAAATCTTGTAAATAAGAGAACCTTTCTGTTAAAGTACCTTCACTGGTAGTCATACGTGCACGCTCTAAAATTCCATTTTTATCGCCATTAAAAAATGCAGGAATCACGTGCTTTTCAAACATCTCACCAAAACCTTCACTCGCATCCTTAGGCAATTCACAAGGCAGGTTATCTACAGCCATAACCGTTATAGCGCCGGCTGATTTAAATGGCACCTCTTTTTCTGTTAAAGTATCATAGGCATATATAGGATCTGCAATCGTGCTAGGTCTTATAGTACACGCAATAGGACCGTCAATATCACAACTCACGTCTGCAACAAGATTTATTTTAAAATCAGCAGCCTTCATATCTTCTCTCGTAAAAAAGTAAGGCGCTCCATTACCGTAGAAATGACCAGTAATCAACATATCGGTAACTTTGGCATATTTCATAAAGTCACTCTTCAACAACTCTGGATTGTTATAACACTCTGTTTTTGTAGGCTTATATCCATCTTTCCGAGTATAATAATCTACTACGTCTAACTGTGTATACACAGTTTGTACATTATTAAACTGCCCTAATTGTAAATATTCTTTGGGCTTTAAGGCATGTATATGTAACTCTTCCAGCACTTCTATAATACCACCGGCAACTTTTCCCACTCCAGTCATTGCGATGTTAATGGGTGGTAAATCGCATTTAATGCGATGCAGCTCTGCTTTAAGCGATTTATAATCTGGCAAGCTTTCTACCTTAGGTAATTCAAACAATCCATCGCGCAAACCTAGTGCACGGAAACCATTATAAGCTCCTACAATCCCAGCATATCTACCAAAACCTATTAATCGTGCTCCGTTCTTTTTTACAATCGTCTCGTGATCATAAAGCTCTATTTTTTTGTTTAAGATTGCTCTTAACAGTTCTCTATTATATGGTTGCTTTTTAATAGTATGCGAAAAGAAAAAGTATTTCTTATTAGCTATCAAAGCATCTATAGGTACTTCTTTTACACCTATCATCACATCTGCACTACTTACATCTTCTTGAACATTAATGCCGCTAGCAGCATATTGTGCATCACTAAAAATTCTAATGGAAGAAGACTCTACTGTGAATTCCGCTTTCGCGAAAGCGTGATTCAAACGACCCAACTGCTCTGGAGTAAATACTACTCTCCTATCTGGCGGATTCTTTCTCTCTCTAATTATGGCAAATTTCATGGTGGATTTTTAAAGTAGCAATATAAGGAAATCAGGCAAAACCCTATTATGGGAATTATAGTCAATGAGTCGGGAAATATGATTCAAATTTGAAGGTTGATATGAATGCATCTTTGCCATGTAATTAAATATAACCGCCTGATAACAAGGCATAAAAAACAATATCATGAAAAAAGTAATCGCATTTTTAACCATCGCTCTAGCATTAACAGCAACTTCACAAGCACAACACAGTATGAAGAAAGACAAAATGATGGATGCTCCTGTAAAAACAATTGCATTAGAACAAGTAGCTGGTGAATTTGTACAAAAAGAAATTAAAGTAAATCCTGGTACTTATGTATTTACAGTAACCAATAATGAAGTGGGACACGATGTAGGTTTTGTACTTGTGAAAAAAGGAGATGATATCTCTAACCCAAAGAACCATATCCAAACGGCATATGTAACGCAAGCAGTAGCCACTGGTCAGACACAATCATCGCAGGCAACAACATTGAGTGCAGGTTCTTACTATTACTTTTGCCCATTAAACCCTACAGCTACAGATAATTTATTAATTGTTGAGTAACTCTATGTAATTCCCCATAGATATAGAGTTTACTCCTGATCCCAACTCGCTGCTGAGTTGGGATTTTTTTTATTTCTTTTGGCATAGTTTTTACTACTGTTACAGTGGTTAATAATTATATTTGCAACCGCTTTAGTTTTATGTCATAGGCTTAAAATTGAAGAATAGACAATTTGGGGTCGACTGGTTTTGACAGCGAGACCGAGTTAATTGTAAGCATGTAGAGCGCTGGGAAACAGCTCTTAAATCTCATTTTTCATCTTTTTTAAACGGCGAGAATAACTACGCCCTAGCTGCATAATCCGAATTACAGTAGGATAGTGCCTCGGTCTACAAGGTAGACAAGCAGGAAATCTCTCAGCAGCCTTGATTTACGGCGACTGATTATGGGATTTCGTAAAAGTAAATCTATCCTCATCAGGGCTTTGATGTTGAGGAGAAACTTAATTGAAGACAAGCGTTGCTTTGGTAGTTTCTAACCGGTGTAACGACTGAAATTAAATGGAAACTAAACATGTAGAAGGCCGTTAAATCGCTCGTTTGGACGAGAGTTCGATTCTCTCCGACTCCACAATTAGTCTCATAATTAATTATGAGGCTTTTTTTATTTTTAGGTGATCATTTCATCTTGTTTCTTATATCTTAATCACGCTAAAGTGCCACCTATTAAAGATCCCTTAAAAGTTTTAGGAAATCATTATTAATAAAAAAGAGTGGTACAGATTTTATTTAATGGTGTATTTGCGCAATGCAGCAAAGTGAGTATTTAACGCTTCAAGAGCATCATCACTTTTTTTACTTTTTATAGCTTCTACTATATCCGTATGTTCACCTACTAACTTAATGGCTTGTGTACGGTCACATATATCTTCTTTATTAAAGTGTCCAATGATATCTGGCACGATAATTTTCATTAATCCATATAAAACGGAATTCTCACTGGCCTTTACAATGGCCAAGTGAAATTTCATATCTTCTATTAATGATGGTAATCCGTTAGTAATACAGTCTACAAAGTTTTGATGTGCTTTTTCTAACTGTTTAAGAGACTCTTTGGTACATCTAGTAGCAGCCATTTGAACTGCATGGGATTCTATGATTACTCTAGTTTCAACTAGCGAGTTAAAATCTGGTGTATCTAAATCGAGAATATCATTCATCATGGTATTCATAGAAGGCACACCTATACCGGTAATGATGGAACCACTTTGCGGTAGTGTCTCGATAATCCCATAAAATTCTAATTTCTGGATTCCAGCTCTTATCTGGTTGCGACTTACACCTAGTTTTTCTGATAGTTTTCTCTCTGATGGTAATTTGTCTCCAGCTTCTAGATTATGTTTTTTAATTAGCGCACGTATTTCACTAACCACATCATTCTCGTGAGTAACGATGTTTTCAGTATCATCAGTTGTAACTAATTTGAGACCATGCTCTATCATAAAACTATTATTAAATGAATTGGTTTACCAATCTGGTTGCCCAAATTAAAGTGATATCATAGATATTTCCAAGAAATACGGCTGCTAAATTTACAAACCTATTATTTTAAAATCAACTAGTACTTATTAAGCAATTAAAAGATTTGATATTATAGCACTGATGCAGTCTGAACAGCTATTTCAATATCTTGTTCTAAACCTTTAAAATCGCCGTGATTGATTTTAAGTTTATCAAATAACTGACTTCCCATTCCCACACAATTAACACCAGCATCAAACCATTCTTTCAAACCATTTTCTGTAGGGTTGATTCCACCTGTAGGCATAATGGCTAGTTGTGGTAGGACTGATTTAACCGCTTTCGCGAAAGCGGAACCTATCACATTTGCAGGAAATATTTTAATCATCTCACAACCCAAATGCATTGCGGTAGTAGCCTCTGTAATAGTGGCAATTCCAGGTATATAAGCAATATTGTGGTGAACACAATAGTTAGCAAGTTCTGTAACTAAACCTGGAGAAACGATAAATTGTGCGCCGGCCTCAACAAATTGCGCTGCTGTTTTTGAGTCATAAATCGTCCCTACTCCTATCACTAGATCATCATACTTTTTAAAATGAGGTATTATAGTTTTAAAAGTCTCAAGACCATTGTGCCCACGATTGACAAATTCAAATACACGTACTCCACCTTTATAAGATGCTTCTATGGTATTGATCACTACGCTTGCATCCTGATGGAAAAATACAGGAACTATCTTGTGCGATTCTGTTTGCTTAATAAATTGTGTAATATCCATTATCTTAAAAGTCTACCTACGTTATCGCCTTTTACTAGTTCTTCTACTTCTTCTTTACTACTTAAATTGACATCTCCTATAGTACTGTGTTTTAAAACAGATGCCGCTACACCAAATTCTACCGTTTCTTGCGGATCTAAATTTAAAAAACCATAGATTAATCCAGCCATAAATGCATCACCACCACCTATACGATCGACGATGTTTTTCATGTCATAATTCTTAGAGGTATATAACTTACCATCTGTATAAAGTAAACCAGATAGTTCATTACGAGAAGCCGTCATTGCATTGCGTACAGTTTTTGAAAAAGCTTTTATATGTGGATATTTTTTGAGCACCTTATCACAGTTAGTCTGCCAGTCTTCATCCTGTATACCTAGACAGTTTTCTAGATCAACTCTTCCACCTATTACCACATCTGTTAACTCGACTAGACCTGGCATTATGTCCAGTGGTTGTTTACCGTATTGCCATAAATTGCGTCTGTAATTAATGTCTCCACTTGTAGTGACTCCTCTTTTCTTAGCTTCCTTAAGTGCTCTAAGCGTGATGTCTGCAGCGTTTTGAGAAATAGCTGGTGTGATACCACTGTAGTGAAACCATGACGCATCTTTAAAAACGATTTCCCAGTTAATTTCATCTTCTTTAAGATGTACAAAGGTGCTATCAAATCGATCATAAACAATACGTGATGGGCGTTGCATCGCACCTGTTTCAAGATAGTAAACACCTAGACGGCCTTCTTTGCGCACGATACCTTCACCACTGACTCCATTAAGTTTTAAAAATCGCTCTACTCGCTCTCCTAAATTATGATCTGGTAAGGCGGTGATATGGGTACTATCCAAACCAAAATGAGCTAAAGAAACTCCAACATTTGCCTCTGATCCACCAAAGGTAACATCAAAATTTACTGTTTGAAATAATCTCTTATAATCTGGAACGGTAAGTCTCATCAAGACTTCTCCTATAGTAACTACCTTTTGTGCCATTTAATATTAATTATTTTTTAGCTAAGTCCTTTTGAGGGAATATTTTTTCTCTAGGGAATTGTTTTTCGAGCAACTTTGTCATTTTCTTTTCCGCTTTCGCGAAAGCGGCATTACCAGATAAATTTACGTATGCTAGTAAGCTATTTTTATGTTCATAGAGTTCTGCTTCTATTACTTCATTAGTAGTTGCATCTCTCCATTCTGTATAACGCCACTTACCATCAGTAACGCTACATCCCATAATTTTTTTACCTCGAGGATAAACGCTATAAGCCGCTTCATCCCATTCTAATTCTGGATTATTTAAAACAGGCAGGATGCTCTTACCATCTGATGGCGGTGCACCTTCTAAGTTGCATATATCTACTAGTGTTTGAAAAATATCCACATTTTCTACCAGCGCATCTGAAGTTTTATTTGTAACGCGGTTCTTATATGAGGTTTCTCTACTAACAATTAAGGGTACTCTTACATCAATTTCCAGATTAGATTGCTTACACCATGATGCATATTCTCCTATTTTATAACCATGATCACTCATAAAAATAATCGTGGTGTTTTTTCTTAAATCTAACGTTTCTAACGTATTCATTATTTTACCTATCTGAGCATCTATGTAACTTACACTAGCATGATAACCATGAATTAAATCCCTAGTTAATTCGTCATTTAAATCACCTTCTTTAGGAATACCATAATAAGCTTTTAACTCACCCCATTTAGGTAATGCTAGCCTATAGGCGCTGTCAGGTTTTTCTCTAGATGGAATTTCAAAATCATTCTTATCGTATAAATCCCAATACCTTTTAGGTGCATTAAATGGTAAATGCGGCTTGCTTAAACCTACAAACATGATAAATTTATCATCTTTAACTTTTTGCAATGTTTCTATAGCATAATTTGCTACACGACCATCTTTATAGGCTTCATCTGGCACGTCTGCATCTTCAAAAGCTGGTCCTTTTAGTGGTTGAACACCTTGATCTTTAAGGCGCTTCATTAAGGCTATATTTTCTGGTTTTAAATAAGAGTTAGGTTCTTTCTCAAAGTATGTAGACCATACATTTTTATCATCTCTACCGTGATGATACACCTTACCTATGCTTATGGTCTTATATCCATTACTATTGAACAACTGTGGTAAGGACACCAGTTCTTTATGTACTTTACGTAAAGGTGTGAAAATGTTATAAATACCTAAAGTTTCTGGGCGTAAACCTGTTAACATACTCATTCTTGAAGGGGCACAAATTGCCTGTTGAACATAAGCCTTGTTAAACATTACTCCTTCTATGGCTAGTTGATCTATGTGAGGAGTAATAGCTGTTTCACTTCCATAACAGCCCAACTCTGCTCTTAAATCGTCTACATAAAAAACAAGAACATTAGGTGGATTTTCTTGTGCGGTACACTGCGTTAAACATAAAGCAGTAATACATAATGCTAAGATTTTTTTCATTGTATAATTTTAGTCTTATTCTTAATTTATGACCAGTGATTGTGGTGATTGCACCGTACCTTTTCCTTTGTTCCAGCTCCTCCAGTCTATTGCGTTGCGCTTATCATCAAACTTATATTTCCATTTTTTCATGTAGTAATTTCTGGGTCTTATGGAATCTCGTATATGTTGCAGTTGTTGCTTCAATTGAGTATCTAAGTCTTTCTGAATTTCTTGAAACTCTGGCTTGCCTAATAAATTATTTTGTTGGAATGGATCATTAGTATTATCATAGAACATAGTAGGTCCATCAGGTGTGACTGCATAAGTATATTGTTTTGTTCTAATGGCTCTATAAGGTTGATCCTTAAAGTTTGAACCAAATGGTGCGACGTTCATAATTAATGCTGCTCTATCTTGATGAATATTAGGGTTTTTAATTAGTTGTGAAAGGTTCTCTCCTTCCATATCTTCTGGAATAGCAATATCTGTTAAACCTAATAATGATGGTAAAATATCTGGTGTTGTTAACGGTGCGTTTACAATTTTCCCTTTATGCTTTCTTATGGAAGGGTAACGTATTAAAAATGGTACTCTAGCAGCTTCATCCCAGGCGAGTTGTTTTACAAACGGTTTTACGCCATGTGCGCCCATCATCTCACCATGGTCAGATGAAAATATAACGATGGTATTATCAAACAATTCTAGCTCTTCCATTTTATCTAACAATCTACCTATGGCTTCATCTGTAGCCGTTGCATGCGCATAATAGCCTTGTAACTCTATGCGTGCTTTTTCCTTGAATTCCTCTGATATATTAGGATTCAAAGTGAGTTTTTCTGGTGGATATAGGTCTTTATACTTCTTTGGTGCACTGCCGTGCGGATAATGTGGTGTAGCAATAGAGACAAAGGCTAAAAAAGGTTGCTCATCACTAGCATGGTCTGTAATATACTGATTAACGTCATTTACAATAGCAAATGGTGAGTAGGTATCCCAATGTTTTAACTTGGGATTATCATTATCATAATACGGCATTTTGGTGTAATTATGAGAACATTCTATGGCTTTCCAGTATTCAAAACCTTGACGTCGTTCTTTTGGGATATAAGAAGACCTTCCGTGTCCATCGAGGTGCCATTTTCCCCAATAGGCTGTTTGATAACCTTGGTCTTTAAATAATTCTGCCATGGTTACTTCTTGTGCTGGAAAGTAGATGTCATTTAAAAACATACCTGTGGTAGTAGGAAATTTACCGGTTAACAAGGCTGCTCTATGAGGTGTACAAACTGGCGTTACAGAAACGGCGTTAGTAAAGTTTACAGACTCTTTTGCAAGAGCGTCTAAATGTGGCGTTTTCACATCTGGATTACCAGCATATCCCAGTGCAGTGCCACGCCATTGATCTGTTAGTATATAAATAATGTTTGGTTTCTTAGAAATTTCTGCAACATTAGATGAGTTTTCTTCTTTTCCTTCATTAGTCTTACAACTTAAAAGTGAACAAAAGCAGCATAGGATCATAATAATTTTCTTCATAAGTAATGTTGTGTCTTTTTTATTTGTCCCATTAGTTCATCAACAGGTCATAAGAATCTCAATGATAATTATTTACACTGTGTTTTAATTGTCTACGCTTTCGCGAAAGCGAAATAACCTAGTATAATTAAGATGTTAAAATATCTCACGTTTTTTCAATTCTGTGCTGTGATATAATTTAGTAAAATATGTTTAACATCAGTTACAGTGCCTTGTTTAAGACCTTGGTGAACATTAGCTCCAGTAATCCAGTAAAGAATCATACCAGCATCAGAACAATCCCATTTGCCTTTTTGAAATTTAACGACATCATCCACCTCTGCCATTTTACCGTATAACCATACCTGCTGTAATCTTGAATCTTTATGGTCTCTGGCCCAATTCCACTGTTCCATATTTACTTTAAGTTTTATATTCTGATCTGGAATGCGCACTTCTTCTACTCCAAAATCTAATATTTGCTGCCAGGAGTAAAAATCTCCTGCGTCATCATTTGCAGGATGGTGAGTGACTACCTTTACAAATAGATGCTTGTCCTTATCACTAGCTGCTAGAGCAAAACCTATAACATCTGGCTCTCCTGCTTCTATAATCCAAAGTGGATCACTTGCTGTAGATGCGTTTATGGCTCGAGCTAAATCTTTAATAGTATGATCTAAATCCCATTTTGCGTCTAAAAATTTAAGATGATCAAAACCACCCCATCGTCTTGCGGTCACATCGCAAACACTTTGCATCATAGCATGTCTTTCTATTTCGGCTTTTTCTGAAATTCGATTAACGCGTAATAAATCACAACTGTGCGAGTAATGTACTAGACGGTCTTCTAGTCCAGCAGCTCTTAGTAACGCAATGGAAACCGCGGTTCCTCCTAAATCATCTGGGTCTGGTGAGTTACCGTCAGCTACTACAGCGATACGACCTGAAGGTGGTATTATGTCAGGTATCTTATTATGTACCACTTCTAAATTACTTTTAAAGGGTGTTTTTATCACATCTTTTCCTTTTCCTACTGGTGTGAAAATGATACCAGACCATCGTGCTCTGGCAAATTCTTTTCCATCTGCACTAGCTATTTGACCACTTACAGTGATTTTATCACCTTTATGCAGTTTTACATTTTCCCAAAGTGCGTTGTTTTTTTCACCTTCTTCAAATACATCTTTAGCTAATGGTGGTTTAAATGTTCCAAGCGTGTTACCATTGATACTTATTTTAAACTCTGATTGTCCATCATTTTCACCTACGGCTACAAATACGAGGTCGTAGTTTCCATTTTTAAAGGTAAACGTAGTTGTCGTTTCAGCCTCTTTATGTTTATTAGGATTAATTCCTAACCATTTCCCAGAAGCATGTTTGTAAAATTCTGTACCATTAACAGGAAAGTCATTAATAGGTAAGGTTTTATTCTCGATAACAGTTGCTGCTATTTGTTTATAGTAAGAACGCAGTGGCCAAAGCGTCGTGACTTTTAAACCTTCATCTTTTGGTATATAAT
Organism: Nonlabens arenilitoris; assembly: GCF_002954765.1. Classification (NCBI taxonomy): domain Bacteria; kingdom Pseudomonadati; phylum Bacteroidota; class Flavobacteriia; order Flavobacteriales; family Flavobacteriaceae; genus Nonlabens; species Nonlabens arenilitoris. Next base: position 375,439 of record NZ_MTPW01000001.1, read on the forward strand.
TGATGTTTTTAGTTAGAATAAATTTATCGAATTCAAAACCATCTTCCCGCATACTAAACTGTATATCGTGCGTGCCTGGTTGATTGAAGTCTAAATATATTTGTTGTGGTACGCCACAGTGCTCCTCTTTTGTGCGCTGCTTACTTTCCCAGGTCCATTTGTTTTTTCCTTGACACCATTGCATGCGTCTACCATTTTCTGGCCACTGTCCATTGAGACCTACATGTATACCATTATCTTCACTTCCTGTGCTATATGCACGCACCCAAACGTAATAACGACCTGGTGTATTTATTCTAACTTTATAGTGTAATATTCCTAATTCTCCTGCTTTATTTGAAAAATTTTCTCCTACCACAAGTGCGTCTTCATGTGTGATTCTTGTGTCTGGCAGTATTTTTATATAGCCGTTATTACTCGCCTTATCCTTAGTTTTTTTATCATTTGCGGTAATGTACCACTGTCTTATTTTAGACTTGCTTTGTTTATAGAAATATTCTGCTTCAACGGCAATTGCACCATTGTTTTCTATAAATATGACCTCATCATCAACAATGGGTAGTGAAGATTCTTTAGTTTGAGCATTTAAAGTCAAGCTAAAAACTACAAACAACATTAAAAAGATTTTAATTCTCATAGCATATCATTTACTTAACTACAGATTGAAATGAGTAACTACCAGGTTGAACTTCTAGTTCAAATGCATCTTTTCTGGTATTTTTTAATAGCACACTGTTAGTATCAGAAAAAGTAATTCCATCGAGAATCAATTCTTGATCAGTATTTGCTGGCACCAGCACTACCGCAATGGTATTAGGTGGCACGGTTATATCTAATTGAAATTGATTTCCTTTAATTTTCCATGAAGAAGATACCTTACCATAAGGAGTGTTTAATGAGGCAGCGGCTGCGTTAAGTGGTTGCCTTACCTGTGGTGCTATTTTTATGATTTTATATCCAGCCTCTAGAGGTGCGATACCTGCGATACGTTCATACATCCATTCTCCTATGGCTCCATAAGCATAATGATTGAGGCTATTCATGCTCATAGTGTTATAACCATCTGTTTTACTGTAACTATTCCATCGTTCCCAGACGGTCGTCGCACCTTGATTAATGGAGTAAAACCAGGAAGGATAGGTTTCATTAAATAATAATTTATAGACTACATCTACTTCACCCATATCATCTAAAACTTTAGATAATAAAGGCGTCCCTAAAAAGCCTGTTCTTAAATGATAATCAGCTTCTTTAAGTTTACGCAATAAATTAGTCTGTGCATTTTTTACTTTATGTTCTGGTAATAACTCAAATGCTAATGCTAATAAATACGAAGTTTGCGTTTCTGTAACATCTTTTACTTTTCCAGTTTCATCAAAAAACTTATTATCAAAAGCTTTTGCTACCGTTTGATACAACGCTTCATATTTAGCTTGCTCATCTGTTTTACCTAGTACTTGTGCAGCTTGAGCGGTTAATTGAGCTGAATGTGCAAAAAATGCTGTTCCAATTAAGTTTCTAGAAGTATCTCCTGTATTTTTTTTACTTTCTGGATATGGCTGTAACCAATCTGAAAAAGACATCATATTAGAAATATGGTTATTTGATTTCTTTTGATGATAAGCTACCCAGTTTTTCATCATCTCATAATTATCTTCCAGAACACCTATATCTCCCGTACGCCTATAGATTTTCCAAGGTATAATGGTTGCAACGTCGCCCCAACCTGAACTTCCTATTTTATTACCTCGTGTATCTGGTACCGTCCAGGGAATAGCACCATCTTCAAGTTGTGCTTCACGAACACTTTGCAACCAGCTGGCCCAAAATTTATATACATCTGCATTAAACATAGAGGTAGGTCCAAAAACTTGTGCATCTCCGGTCCAGCCTAATCGCTCATCACGTTGCGGACAATCTGTTGGGATATCCAGAAAGTTCCCTCGTAATCCCCAAACTATATTGCTTTGCAGTTGATTGAGTTTCTCATGTGATGATGTAAATGTACCATTATTTTCAAAATCTGAATATTGCACTATTCCTGTTAACCAGTTTTTTACAGGCTTTTTTGAAGTGTCGTAACCACTTAATTCAACAAATCTAAAACCGTGAAAAGTGAATTTAGGAGTGTATTCTATATCACCATCCTTTGAAGCGATATAATAATCAGTAGAATGGGCGCTTCTATAGTTCTTAGTATAAAAGGTTCCATCAGGAGCTAACATTTCTGCAAATCTTATCTTTAATGTATCTCCTTTTCTCATGGGTACTTGAACACGAGGTACTCCTACCATATTTTGTTCTAAGTCAAAAATAGTGGTACTATCTGTTTGAGTAATTTTTTCTGGGGATAATTCTATCATTCCTTTTACCGTTGTGTGACGCTTAGGCTCCAGTGCTACATCATCATCTAAATCAGACACCTCAACGTTTACCCAATCCTTATCATCAAAATGATAAGTCACCCAATGAGGTATTTCAAAATTTGCATTATAGATTTCTCCATCATATATCTCTGCAAATTGAAGTGGCCCATTAGTTGTTCCTTTCCATGTTTCGTCTGACACCACAGAGACTTTAGCACCATCATTCATAGTCATTTCTAACTGTGCTAAAACTTGAGGTGAAATGGTATTATCCCAAGGTGTGGTTCCCCACAATAACCTGCCGGAATGCCATCCAGAAGCTACTTCTACACCTATGGTGTTTTCCCCAGATCGAATCAATTTTGTGACATCATAAGTAAGTGTTTCTATGCGCTGATCATAGGTTGTAAAACCAGGCGACATGACGTCATCTGATACATTTTTACCATTTATAGAAACATCAAAGACGCCTTTGGCAGTAATATAAAGTCTTGCATCAATTACTTGATCAAGTAGCTCAAATTCTTTTCTCAAATATTGTGGTCGATGTATCAGTACGTTTTCTCTGCCTCTTATACTGTCTTTTGCCGTATTAAGGCCTATCCATTTTGCGTTCCAATCTTTATTTTGCAATAACCCTAGTTCAAAATGATTAACAGCACTCCATTCAGAACCTTGATTACTTTGATTCCAAAACTGGACTTGCCAGTATACTTTCTGACGAGATTTTAAAGATTCACCAGTGTACTTTATCCATGCTGACTGATTAGATTCTCGTTTGCCAGAATCCCATAAATCTGCGTTATTAGGTAATAAATCTTCACGTGAGGCTACCACGATACGGTATGCTGACTGATTTATAATATCTTTATTAATAGGAAGTTTCCATGAAAAAGTAGGAGTAGCATCGTAAAAACCTAAGGGATTTCTAAAACCTTCAGAGACGGTTAATTGTTCTGGTTGCTCTAGCCTATTAGGTTGTTTACATGCCGTAAGATTTAGAAGCATAAGTGTCATAAAAATGACTGAAACACAGTTGAAATATGATTTTTTGAACATATTAGTCAGCATCAATTAAACAAATCAAGTAATTGTAAAGTGCAATAATTACTATAAACAACCATCCTGCTCTGTCTAGAATATTATTATTTAAGTATTTTATAAAACTATTGAAAAGAAAAAACCAAAGACAGTTATATCTCTGGTCTATTTGAAAAGGATATTTGATAGATTATTTGATAACCAGTTTTGAATGATAAACTTTTGAATCACTATCAATAACCTTAACTAAATACATTCCAGTTTTAAATCTACCCTTGTTTGAAATATCTATTCTGTTAGAATTGATAGTTTTTTGGTATACTAATTTACCCAGCATATCATATATCGCAACACTAGCTCCACTATTTTGATTCATTACAATCGAGAACTCATCCTTTGCTGGATTAGGGAATATTTTGATATCGCTAATTTTATCATTTACCTCTGATGTACTCAAAGTGGTAGATTCTACTATCCATTTAGAGCGATCTCCAGAATTAGGCACGTGTTCAATGATGCCGTTAGGGTTGTGGTATATATAATTTCCACCATTCCTGGTTTGAAATTGATACGTATTATCACTGCTATTATAAATGACAGTAAATTGTTTATCAGAATCTTCCCTAGGTGCTACAAAACCGGTATTAATAACATCATTAGGTGGACTACCAGCGGCTCTTAAAACACCTCTATCTGTTCTTTTACTTTCAATATTATAGAAATTTCCTACCTGAACGATTTCCCATTCTTTATCACCAGAAACCGTATTAATTCCATCTATACTTTCCACTACATCTGCGCCTACTGAATGCATATACTGACCAGTGACAAAGTTCTTAATGCGATAGATGTCTCCTGTTAAATCATTAGGGTCATCCATACGCCAGTTCACCGTGATAGGATTTGAAGTTACAGTATTATTAGTAGCGTTATAGGCTACAGCCTCTACAGTATAAGCCGCCTCTACAGTTGGCGCCCAATCTAAGGAATATGGTGTGGTAGTATCTGTTCCTAATAACGTACCGTCTACCATAAATTCGACTCTTGAGATACTTCCATTATCATCTGCAGCATCTGCTAAAATTTGAATAGTCTGACCTATATCATAAGTCTCGCCATCAAATGGAGCTGTTAACGACACTCTAAAAGGATCAACGACAATGTCTAAATCAATGATTTGAAGATATAATGGTCTAGCGCTACCAGATGCATTTTCCATGAGATAGTAATGAAGTTTTCCATCTATGATATGAACTTTACCATGGCTAAAAGTTCTACCTGTAGTTGCCTGATAAATTGTTGTAAAATTATTTGTTCCACCATCTGTTTTTTGAACTCTAACTCTTCCATTATTTAAATCGATAATGAAAACGTCATCACCTGCCGTATAAATAGCCTCACCACCTGAAAAATTCTCAGAAGTTGTAAAGTTCATCGCTCCGGCAGGTTTGTAGATATGTAGATTTTTAGTGACGTTATTTTCATCATCTCTTACTCTACTTATAATATGAACATCTCCATTATCTGTAACTGTCCAATCAAAGCCACCAACTATATATACTTGATTTGCTTGTTGTGTTTGCACATAATCTCCTGGCTCCATGATTTTAATTAAATCAGCATCATAAAGTGGTAGACTAAAAGGTGTTCCATCGTGGCTTTTCCAATTAGAAGCTCCAGTTTGATCATCTGAATAGGCATAATATACACCATTTTGATATTGATACTTATCGTTATTATCCCCAGATCTACGTTGAAACCCTATGCGCATTTTACCGTTAACATATTTTAAACTACCATAAAGACCCCAATTATGAGTAATACCTGATTGATTTTGTGCATTTAAAGCATTGAAGTCGATAAAACTTGACCAGTTACCTGTGTTTGCATCATATTTGGTGAATTTATATTTACCATTATTATTTCCACCTTCACGCATATTCATGATTAACTCGCCTGAGTCGTTAAGAAAAAATGTTGGATAGGTTAATCCATCAAATTGATTTTGACTAATAGAACCAGTTAATCGTAAATGTTTATAGCCGCCAGCATTATTCTGTACAAATTGACTAAGTGTGAATTGTGAGTCTGGTAACGTCGCCGCATTAGGTACTGAATAAGAATATCTAAAATAATCGTTAGCTAGACTACCATCTGAAGGTTTAGTCGCACTATACGCATGCATATCGTAAAGTAAATGAATAGTCCCATCTAAAGGACTAATCCCGACCGCTATGGTATTATGAGACTCACCTAGCCACCACTTATTTTGAAAACCTGTGTGAGTATGAGGGAATTGTATAGTCGCCATGGTTCCAGTAACCTTATTGTATCTGGTGAGCATGACATGTCTGTTTGTTTTACCGCCATGATACCAAGTCATAAAGACATAATCTCCATAGGTTTTAATACAATCTCCATGCGCTGAAATTTTATTTCCAAAAACATAATCATAAAGAGCACTGCTTCCATTATCTGGAGAAGAATTAGCTACTCTTGCACCACTGAAGTGTAGTCCAAAATCAGTGATTTTTACTTCACTTTCAAGAACTACTTGACTGAAAACCAACGATTGGAAAGAAAAGAATATCGTAAAAAGGAAAATAATTGAACTTGTATTTGCTTTAAATGCAATATTTCTCATAACCTATTTATTTTGAGTTGAATGTAAAATTTAGATATCACAGGATTATCACGTACTTACCTTGATAAAAGTTATTCCATATAGAAGACCTCTTCTAAAGTTATAGAGACTGGCGAGTAATCAGGATTTACTTCCATGATATCTGCCATGAATCGCCACCATTTTTGAACAATGGGATGATCTGATAGTTCTTGTGAACCACTATCACCTGATACTTTTTGAAAAGCAAACAGCGTATCAGTTTCATCATCTAAAAAAATAGAATATTCACTTACTCCATTATCTTTAAGAAGCACCTTGAGCTCAGGCCATAATTCATCATGACGCTTTTTATAAACCTCTTTTTGTCCTTCTTTAATTTTCATTTTAAAGGCAAGTCGTTGCATGTCTTAATGTTTATGAATTAAAAAAACCCATTTTTTGCAGAACAAAAAATGGGATTATCTATACTGGTTTTAATAAAAGATGATTACTCTTTAATCACCTTTCTACTAAAATTATTTCCATTTTCATCCTCAAATCTTACTATGTATAAACCACTATTTAAAACACTCATGTCTAAGTTAAGAGTATCGCTACCATTTTGAGAAACTTGTTCAGTTAAGACTTGCTTACCTAAAAGATCAAAAACTGCAATTTGCTCAATATTTGAATTCAAACCACTTACTATCATTAAATCCTTTATTGGATTATTAATAGCAACAGTACTACTGTTTACATCATCATTACTTAGAACAGAGTTAGTAGTTATCATAATATGGTTATAATTAGGGCCATTTACAACTATTCTAGATTGTATTACATATGTTCCTGCCGTTATATCTGCAGTTCCATCGGTAGGAGACACAAAATCTTGAAAGGTAAAAGAGTTACCGGTAGCTGGCAATATATCATTATTAAGAAAGGTATGTACATTACTTAAATCTGAAATACGTCTTAAAAATAGCTGTTGGCGTTTATTAGTACCACCTGTTGCATAATTTAAAGCCATGGTATAGTTCCCATCTTGAGCAAAAGTCACCGTATACATTTGATATTCCTGACCTTGACCTTGACTTATTGCAGTTACAGGAGCACCAGATACACCATCCGTATAATCGCTTATATCAACTTCTGTATTTACACGATAAGCACTATTTCCTAGATTAGCAGAAGTCTTGTCATTGTAAGTTCCAACCACACCAGATGGTGGTGTTGAGGCGTTATCATTATAGTTTACACCATCATCGGTTCCAGCTGAATCAGAACTATCGAAATTTTCACATTCAATTATAATTGAGTTGCCTGGAACAGTACTAGTAACAGGAGCTGATCCTCCAAAAGGAACACCCAAATATTGGGCGTCTGCAATTTGTAGTCCAAAAAATATCAACCCTAAAAAATATGATGCTTTGAGTAAAGATGTTTTCATAAGAATTAATTTATAACATTTGATTTGTTTCAAACAATAATAGCTAGAAGAATACACATTCTTATCCTGTCCTATCCTGTACTTCATTAAGGTTTAAACATTTAAAGTTTAAGGTTAGTTTTTTACAAGATTTCTTAATTCAAACAGTTTACCATGAGTCAATAGTTTCAATTAAAAGACATTTCTGATTACCTAATAACATATGGGTTATTACGCTTTCGCGAAAGCATACTTACAAATTTATTATTTAGCACTATTATCAATTATTATAAGTACTTATTTAGCCATATTATACATTCAATAATCAACCTATTTAATTAAACTAGGATAACTAGTAACCGGACTTATTTTTTACATACTTGAATCTACGAATACGATAATTTAAATACTTTACCGCCTATACATTAGTTCCATAATTATTCAACCTCAAGTGTCACTTTCTGTAAATCTCTATCTATCGACGACGCTCCAATTGAGATTGTAAAAGAACCTGGTTCAACGACCTTTATCATGTCTTGATTCAATATATTAAGTTCATCAAAACCTAAATTAAATGTGACCGTTTTTGTCTCTCCTGGTTTTAACGAAATACGTTCAAAACCTTTAAGCATTTTCAAGTAACGCCCTACCGAAGCATAATTATCTCTTACATATAATTGTACTACTTCATCACCTTGTCTTTGTCCTGTATTTGTAACATCTACAGAAACTTTTGTAGAACCATATGTATTTATTATTGAACTTTCAAGTTTAGGTGAACTATATTCAAATGTAGTGTAACTTAATCCATAGCCGAACGGATATAAAGGTGTTTTATCAGCATCCTTATACAGTCCTTTACCTGACCCTATAAAATCAGGACGCTCAAGGTAAGTAACAGGTAACTGACCTACATCACGAGGAAAAGATACTGTTAGTTTACCTCCTGGATTAACATCACCGAAAATAGCATCAGCAATAGCATCACCAGAACGCATACCGGAATACCAAGTCTCTAGTACTGATGGGATATTTTCAGCTATATAATTAATTGTCAAAGGCCTACCGTTAATTAGAACTACAATAACTGGTTTTCCTGTTTTATGAATGGCTTCTACTAATTCATTCTGAACGCCGTATAAATCCAGACTTGAACGATCTACACCTTCACCACCTGTTTTACGAGAACCACCTACTACTAAAACTACGGCATCTGAACTTTCTGCGGCATTTATAGCTTCTGCAAATCCCTCTTTTGAATTACTCATTAAATCACATCCTCTAGCATAATTAATCTTTACTTTACCATTTGTTTTGCTGGTTATCCCTTCTAAAACTGAGGTGTAGTACGGTGGTAATCCAGAGTAGCCTCCTAGTAAGGAATAGGTTCCTTTTTGAGGTTGCTCTTCATGTGCATTAGGACCTATTATGGCCAGTGATTTAATACTATCTATGTCTAATGGTAATAGATTATTATCATTTTTTAATAAAATCATGGCTTTTTTTGCCATTTCATAGGAAAATTCTTGATGCTCTTTTCTACCAGCATTTACGGTTTTTGGGTCTTTCTCTTTTGGTTCAGAATCAAATAAACCTAGCTTATATTTTGCGGTAAGAATCCTTGAGGTTGCTTGATCAATATATTTCTCTAATTTAGGATTTTGCGTTATTGTATCCTTTAAAATGGTTGAATGATAAGATGATAGATCAACACTTTTCCCTATGACTAAGTCCATGTCCACACCAGCTTTTAATCCTAAAATTGCTGATTCAGCCCTCGATTCAGAAATAAAATGCATGGTTTCTAATCGTGCAACGTCATTATTATCAGAAACTATAAAACCATCAAAACCTAACTCATCACGTAAAATATCCTGCAATAAATATGTATTCATATGGCAAGGTACTCCATTGTAGTCTTGATGACCTGGCATAATGGATCCCACCTGAGCTTCTTTAATAGCGGCTTCAAAAGGTGGAAGATAAACCTCTCTTAAACGACGCTCAGACATATCGCTAAAACCACCATTAATACCACGTCTGTTTTCTGGATAACCTACAAAGTGTTTAGCCGTGGCCATTACGTGATTCTCATCAAATTGTTCCTCACCTATACCTTGTAAACCTTTTATAAAAGCCACACCCATCCTAGAAACTAAATATGGATCTTCTCCATAGGACTCTTCCACTCTTCCATATCTAGGATCACCAGAGATAACATCTAAATTAGGTGAATAACAGTGAGTGACGCCTAAAGAACGTGCTTCACGTGCCGTTTGAGAAGCCATTTTTTCAACTAGCTCTGGTTCCCAAGTAGAACCTGCTGCTATAGCTTGAGGATAAACCGTTGTATTACCGTAGTAGTCAAGAACAAGCCACATACCGTGCAATGCTTCGCCATACTTCATATATGGGATACCTAGACGGTCATTAGCTGGTGCGTCTTGAGTCATTTCAGCAATCTTTTCATCTAAGGTCATTTTGCTGATAAGATTTTCAACTTTTTTAGCAATTTCGACATCCTCCGTATTTTTCAACTTTTTAGATACGCTTTCTGATTTACATCCAAAAAAATCGATACTATACAAATAGCTAATAATACTTTTTTCATCGTTTGTTCGTTAATTTTTTAGTCAAAGTTTCGTATTCCTGGAACTATTTTAATAGTGAGATCAGTTTGATGGCTTGGCCATTTCAAGACCACTAATTTTTGTGTATTTGAATCCCATATATAATTTGTAGGATCAAAATTTGTTGGTGATTTATATGTCTCCAACCCTACATTTTTCAAAGGATTATATAACAGTACTATATCTGAATTTATCAACACAGAAAAGCCATCCGGATAATGTCGATTAGCGCCTATAAATATTTTGGAGACACCTTTTTCATTATCTGTTTTAACCTTTAAGTTCAATGTACGTGTAGCATGATTAAATAAGAAGTATTGAATATCACCAGCAATTGTTTGTGGAAAAGGTCTTGATATAATATCTGTAATATACTTACGCTCGACTGTACCAACATCGGTACTATCACTAAAAATTGCCCACGTAGATGGTCCTGCTGGCATAAAATTTTGCATTGATCTGTTCCCCAAGAACCAAGCTTTAATAGAACCTACTCCCATAAGGTCAAAAACCTCAGCAGTTTTTATATACATTTCTTGATACTTCAACTGACCTAAATTTCCACTTATTAAAGTGTCTGTGCGAGCAAAGGTTGGAAAACCCCATTCACCAATAAGAATCGGTGCGTTTAATATATTAGATTCTTCATCTAAACGATCTAAATTGCTTTTTATAAAATTAATATCATTTTGGTATATATGTGGTGCAAAAATGATATTCTTTCTCTCAATAGGTGAATTCATTTCTGCATATTGATTGTTATCAATATTATCTCCTTTATTCATAAATATAGATTGAAGCAGAATCATTTTATCAGGATTAATTTTCTGACTTTCATCAATAATTTTACGATATAGGGGAATAAGATATTGATCAGTCAAATTCTCATAAGAAATATCCATGGTTAACTTTCTAGGCTCGTTAATCACGTCATAGCCTAATACAGCTTGACTATTTGAAAATCGATTCCAAATTATTTTCCATGCCTGTATGTATCTATCATGTTCTGAGTTTGTATTCCTCCAAAATTCTTCCCAGACAAATTTATCAAGACCATAAACTGTCATTTTAAATATAGTTTTTATCCCGTGCTTTTTTCCAAGATCAACTAAGGTATCTAACTTTTTGAGGTAATTAAAATCAAATTTACCGCCTGGGAAATCGCTTAATTTTCCCAATTCTAAACGAATGACTTGAGTATTAGCACCCATTCTCACCATTCTTATATAATCATCACTATCAAAAAAGACCTCACCTTTATGATCATTTGTATTCACAACAAATCCTCTAGGTATAATGTGACGTCCTAAATCATCCCTCAAACCATGTTTTATTTGAGCTAGAGACAGAAAAGAAATCAAAGAAATTAGTAAAAAACCAAATCGGAATTTCATAGAGCAGTACTTATTATTTTAAAGCAAAGTAAACGATGTGATTTAAAATATCGCCCTGTACTGTGCTGCTTTCTATTGAATATTTTATAGAAGATTATAATTAAAAATACTGTAAACAGGTAGAAATAAGCTATAAGAAGTCAGCATAGTTCAGGACAGATTGCATATGCTCAATTATTATTTTTGGATAAATAAAGGATTTATGAGAAAATTAAGATTAATCATTATACAATCTATTTCATTGATTGTATTAATAGGTTTTACTGCTTGTACTAAGGAAGACACCATGGAGAGCGATCAACAAACTATTCAAGATCCAGATCCAGACCCAGTAGCTCAAAGCGATGAAGATACAGAACCTATTGTGGATTGTACTAATGTCGGTACTAATTCAACGAGAGATACTGACATTCCTAATCCTCGAAATATAGGTGATATAGACGACAGAAGTTGCTATGCAAATTATAAAGAGAGTTCCATTCTTGGTAAGTTTTGGGGTATTTATAATATTACGGATGGCTCTAATCACATAGACGCACCTAACACATTACAACCTAGAATAGAGCGTTCTTTAAGCAGATCTCAAGCAACTGGAGCTGGAAGTTATGCTAGGTTTAGAGGGATTTTAAGAATTCTAGAAGTTGGAGATACTGGATCTTTTGATACTTCTGGTAGCTACTTTATGCAGGCAAAAGGAAAACATACTGGTGGCGGTGGATCACCAGACCCTGCGATATGTTTATATAGAGCACATCCTGTTTATGGCGATGATGGTAATGGGAATCAGGTTCAAGTATCTTTTGATATTTATAGAGAGCAAATCAATTTTAGAGGAGGATCAGGTAGCGCAGGACGAACTGTAGTTTTTCTTAAGAACGTAGCTAAAAACGAAGAAGTACAAATTGAACTAGAAGTAGGATTCAGGCAGGACCCTAACAACCCTTCTCAAACTATACACTATGCAGATGCTAAAATAGGTGGTGAGGAATTTAACTGGAACATTCCAGAACCTGAAAGAGGTACTGAGTCTGGAATTAGATACGGTGCTTATCGTGTTAGAGGTGGAAGAGCTCAAATGAGATGGGCAAATACATCATACACAAAAGATGAAGTGAACTAAATCACTTCATATATTGAGTTAAAAAAGGTTGGAAATAGTCCAACCTTTTTTTAATTCCATTAAATCATTAAGTATATCAAGTCCTTAAAAAGATTTTAAGTATTCAATTTGATAATCTCCTGATCCTAAAATCACAGCTCCATCGATAATATCAAGTGTATTTTCACTTCTATAATCCTCAAGTAAATTACTGTTTATACTTAAGCTTTCTAGTTCATCAGTAGTTAGAATAACCTTAGCTTTAGTATTAAATGGCACTTCTAACCGCATGTTTAACAGTCCATTATTTATACTCCATTTGTTCCTTATGCTGCCGTAAGGAGTTGGAACATCAACCTCTGTATTTGTAATTTCACGCGGAAATTCTGGATCTACTGTAAATAACTTATATCCTGAATGTGATTCAGAAGACTCAATACCGCCTAGAGATTCATAAAAGTAAGCTGCAAATCCGCTATGCATAGGGTGATTTAAAGAGTTAGTCGGACCTTCCATCTTTTCCCATTCAAACTGACGCTCTGGCCACGTAGTAAACCCTGAATTCATCACATAGGTCTGACTAGGGAAATCTGGTGTCGTTAGTATTTGGTATGCTAAATCTGCTTTTTTATGTTTAGATAGTACAGTATAAATATATCTGTTTCCATGTATTCCTGTAGAATGATGTCCTCCTTTTACCTCTACTATATCGTGAACTAAACCATTTACCACATTTTCTATGTCTTTTTCTTGCACCATATTAAACTGTAATGCCTGTACGGTTGCTGTTTGACTTTGATACCATTTATATTTTGTTTTAGGAATACTAACTAAAAATTCATGATTAAATGCTTTCTTTAAGGCTTCTTTTTCTTTCTTCATTCGTGCTTCATAGACTGCATCATTATTGATCTTTGCAAATGTTTCCATGATATTTAAGACATCGTAGAAATACGCATTTGCTGATATAATTGGATCGCATTCCATGGCACTTGGGTTTTTTCTTCTATCCCACAATGGTGGACACCAGTCACCCATACCATCTTGCATAATTCCGTTTTCATCTTTAAAATTCAAATAAAAATCAGTCAAGTTTTTCATGTCATCATAATATTCTTTTACCAAAGCATCATCACCATAAAATTTATAATTATACCAAGGTAAATACATGAAAGCAACTCCCCAATCTATTTTTGCATAAGTAGATGTACGTTTTCCGGGAGCAATCATTGTAGGGACTTGAAACTTCTGTTCTGGATTATTATGACCTTTTGTTGGTCGCATTTGAGTACGGATATCTTCCATATATTTCTTATAGAAGTCGTACATATCATAATTGTACAGCGCATATTCACAAAATGCATGTGCATCTCCTAACCAGCCGCATTTCTCACGATGTGGACAATCTTCTGGTATACCATGAAGATTATCTACAATCGTCCATTTACTGATGTTGTGCATTTTATTAAGCAACACATCTGAAGAAGTAAAACTTCCTGTTTCTTGAATATCTGTAGCTACTAAAACCGCTTTAATCATATCAGCATCAGGCTTACTGGTGACACCTTTTATTTTTGCGTATCTAAATCCATGGTAACTGAATTTAGGTTCCCACGATTCTAATTGATCACTCTTACAGATATATTTGTAAATCTGTGGCATACCATTAGCACCACCACCTGTAGAACCAAGAAAAATATCTTTACCATTAGTTAGTAAAGCCTCCGTTGTGATAATTTCAATTAACTGATTTTTCTGCTCCTGTACATTTATTTCAACCCAACCAGCTATATTCTGTCCAAAATCTACAATCCATTCTCCATCTGCTCCCTTGAATATATTTTGTGGTTCGAGTACTTTTAGTTTTTTAATTGGTTGTATTTGTTGCGCACTTATTTTATTTAGTTTAGGCTTGGTTTCTTTTGCATTTTCCCATGAGGCATCATCATAATTAACCGCTGTCCAGTCTCCTAATTCGTAATTTGCGTCATAAGTATCGCCTCCATAAATATTATTGAATACAATAGGTCCAGTGGCTTCTTTCCAAGTCTTATCAGTATAAAAGTCTGTTACAGTACCATCCTCATAGGTTAACTTAACCAGTAACCTTACTGCAGGCGGTCCATAAGCTAAATCTTTTTCAGATTCTGGATCGCGTTTCCAGGAAATATTCTGTCCATAAAAGCCATTCCCTAAAATAATTGCAAAAGCGTTCTCACCAGATTGAACCGCTTGAGTGATATCATAATTTACATAGTAAGCTTGCTTATCATAATTTGATGGTGCTGGATCTAAAACATGGTCACCTACCTTTTCACCATTTAGATATATCTCATAATAACCTAATCCACAAATGTAGGCTTGCGCATTTTTAACTTTTTTTCTACGTCTATTTTATTTCTAAAATAACTAGTTGCAAAGCCGTCAACTTTAATGGGCGCTTCCATTCGTCCTGTTTTATAGTCTCTAAAACGATGGGCTGAAGTTCTAGTATCTTTATTTAAGGTAATCCATTTTGAAGAACCCCAATTTTCGGTAGTCATCAATCCAGTTTGAAATTTCTGGATCTTTGACCAGTTTAAAACCCATAATTTTCATCCCAAATTTTCACTTTCCAATAATATGTGGTCATAGCATTTAATGACTCACCTTTATACTTTACAAATGTAGATTTATCGCTTTCTATTTTTTTAGAATTCCATATATCAGCATCATCTTCATTTAATAATTCTTTTGAGGATGCTACAAGAATATGATATGCAGATTGTGACTTGTTATAACCTGTTGCATCTACTATCCATGAAAAAAGTGGTTGCTCACTTTCAATAGAATTTGGGCTTTCTTTTGCATTTACTAAAAGCTGACTAAATGATAGGGAATAATTTTTTTCAGTATTTTCAATACAAGAAAAACAAATTATCAATAATAGGAAAAAGGAAATAAATAGTTTTTTCATTTTTTTATGTCTTAAAAAAATAATGTTTAATTAATTATCTTAACTTACTGAAATAGAAATTTCTACATATTCGTTTTTCTCAGTATCAAAAAAGGCTTCAAAAAGAATCGCTTCAACACCTGGCACCATATTAAAGGTTCTATCACCTTCCATATCTTTAATTTTTAATGGCATATTAGATTTTATGGTTATTAAACCATTTGGTTTTTGAATCGTGATTTCAGTATCAGAAACCTTAGCAACCACTTCACTATTTGGTGAAACTATGGGTAATACAAAAGCTGTTTGTGCTATTACCTCTTGTTTAGTATTTGCTTTAATTTCTAGACTATCAGTAGTACATTTATAAGTTATATCAAATGATGATGCCGTTCCTTCAACTTCTTTTCTATCTCTATTTTTGAGTTTTACGTCAGTAAGTAACTCAATGACTCCATTCTCATCATATGAAGTGACCGTTGCTGGTAAATCGTATAAGTTTGTATACCATACATCTTCCTTAAAAACCTCAACTCTAGGTGTTAAGCATATATCTTTTCCTGGCTGAGGTTGTTGATTATTTTTTTCAACCATCGCATATTCAGCCATGCTTGCCGCACATAAAAGACCAACTTTATTGTGATATAATACGCCTAAAGAACCACCTGAAGCCTGACGATAATCTTCTTTATAATGATACTCTGCATCATAAGCACTTACAGTTCCTCTCCAGTCTCCTCTTGCAAAAAGATATACATCTAAATCTTTAAAATGTTTTACGCCATCTGCTGTGGTTCTGGGTAATGCAGTGTTTTTATTAATTTTTGGTAAATGTTCCCAATGGTCCAATAAAGCTGCTAACGGTTTTGCATGCGTAAAAGTATGATGAACGCAAGGAGGAATTCCTGCTTCTATAAAACCAGGACCACCGTGTATCAATCCATTAGCTGTACATTTTTTTAATAATTCCGTGTTTTTTACGGCGGCAGTTCCAAATGCAGGATTAAGATGTGCCATCATCCCAAATGCTGGTTGACTACCATCACAGGTTCTACTGCCCCAATAACTCCATTTATACATACGGTTTCCCCAACTGTTGTCCCACGCGCCGTCTGGCAGCATAAACTCTAAATGGCTGTTTAGAGATTTAGTTAAGATATGAAGCAACTCTTCATCCTTTTCTTTAAGCGCATACATGACTAAACTATTTAAGGTTTCTTCTACATTATACCCTAAGTCAACTCCATAAAATCCTTTCTTGCTTAACTTACTAGAGCTTTTTTTACACTCACCGTATAGTAAACTTTCATTTGCAGTGAAATATGTTTTTACCTGAGATGCTAAAGTTTTACTCTTAGCTTTAAAATCATCTCTATCTAATATGTTTCCTATTAAATTCAATCCATAAACTGCTGTGCCTGGATAATTAATATTTGTAAAATCTATGGTGAAGGTGTCGTAGATATACTGACCTGCTCTATTAAGGCGCGTAGTCCATGACGCACGTGTAGCCTCATCTAGTACATGACCATGATAATGTAAAGCTTCTGCTAGGGCAATGGCACCAAAAATGGTAATTCCTTTCCATGATTTAGGATTACTAATTACGGTCCACGCACCATTTTCTTGTGAGACATTATTCTCTGCCCAAGTCATTACTAATTTTGCACCTTCTAGATATTTTTTATCGCCAGTAGTATCTGCCATATATAAAAATGGATATACCGCATCCATACAGCGGCCATGTATATGTGTACAGGATGGACAACCTAAGGCGCCATGCACTTCTAAATTAGACGGATTATTGATCTGCACCCTTAACATTCCATCAGTCCAATCTTTTAAGAGACTCGATACTAATTTTTTAAAAGCTAAAGAGTGTTCTGGATGACCGGAACAGGACTGTAATAATCCAAACATAGGTAATGATAAACCTACACCAGCTACTGCAGATATTTGTAAAAAATTACGTCTTTTCATTGTTGATTTGTTAACTCTAATCAATATAGTAGTAGCGCTTGAAAGAGCCATCCTGTTTTGTCCTGTAGCTTATATAAGATAAAATAAAACCTGCTTGCGCTTGTAGAACCTATGTGTGATGTGTGTTACGCTTTCGCGAAAGTGCAACAATAAAGAACCATTTGTATCATACCATCATTGGTCCCATAATCATCTATAATATAAAAAACAAAAGTCAAACAAATTAATGCCTGACTTCATTTTACTATAATAAGTAAGAGTTGTATTACTTATCTCACGATAAGTTTAGTATGATAAATTTCATTATTAGTTCCTACAACTTTTACTAAATATATACCTGAATCAAATTTATCCATATTATTTACGTAAAATTTTGATTCACTTGACACCGTTTGATAAATTAATTTACCCAATAGATTATAGATTTGAACACTAGCTCCATTTACATTTTCCATGGAGATAGTAAAGCTATCAACGGCAGGATTAGGATATACTTTTATCCCAGATTTCACAAAATCATCTGTACTTAATGTTGTAGACTCTACAATCCATTTACTTCTATCATCAAGGTTTGCAGAATGTGTAATCGTATTATTGGTATCGTGATACAAATATCTATTAAGGTTACGTGTTTCAAAAGTAAAGGTTCCATCTGTATTTTCTATAACCGTCCATATCTTATCTGTATCTGTATTAGGCGGTGCAAAGTTTGTACTTACTAAGGATGGTGAAGAGGATCCTCCTGTAAATCTTATAACACCTCTTACCTGGCTATCAATATTAAAATAATTAGAGTTTGCAACACCAGACGCAGTGATCTCCCATTCTTTATCTGATCCACTGCCTGATGTACTCGCGACAATGCTCGAACCAGATGAGGTCAAATATTCACCAGTAGCCACATTCTTAATCCTAACAATATCTGTGGTAGGCTGAGTATTATTATCAGGAATTTCTACTCTTTGATAGGTAGTGTTAGCCCATCTCATTTGAGCTCTTCCACCTTTAACACGATAGACTCCGTATCTGATTCCCGATTCTATTCCTCTTTCAGGTTCTGGAATGTTCCAGTTAAATACTTGACCACCTATGGTCGCGTCAGAATAATGAATTTTTAAATTAGGGTCATTAGGGTCTTGTCTAAAGCCTACTTCTAGGACGATATCAACAATCTCATCTTTTAGGACATTTCTAAGAAAAACCTCAGTTCTACCAGCTGCTCCTGATCCTCCTCTAAAATTAATTTGCTCTCTCCATATATCAAATGACACTTGAACTTGATTACCATTAGTATCAGTACCATAAACTGGTCTTGCTAAATACAAACATATGGCTGGGTCATTAGGTCCACCGCCACCAGTGTGTTTTCCTTTTGTTTGCATAAAATAACTTCCTGTACTTCCAAAGGTTCCGGTATTAC
Organism: Nonlabens arenilitoris; assembly: GCF_002954765.1. Classification (NCBI taxonomy): domain Bacteria; kingdom Pseudomonadati; phylum Bacteroidota; class Flavobacteriia; order Flavobacteriales; family Flavobacteriaceae; genus Nonlabens; species Nonlabens arenilitoris. The sequence continues at coordinate 394,338 of NZ_MTPW01000001.1, forward strand.
CCGCCTCAAGAATTCTTAATGTTCCAGTGAATCGAGCAAAACTCCCTACACCAGTTTCTTGAGATCTAGGTAGCGATCGTTCTATTCTAGGTTGTAAAGTATTAGGTGCGTCCCAGTGATTAGAATTAAACGTTATGTTATAGGCGCCCCAAGTATTGTTATACACATTAGTCTCATAATAATCTGCATAACATGTCCTATCGTCTACCGTACCTACGTTATCAGGATTTGATATATCGACATTTCTCGTGTTATTGTTTTGAAAACCCCCTGAAGTTGGGCATGCTATACTAGGATTTGTATCCTCATCAGGAGCTGTTTGCGCCATCAAAGCATACGAAAACATCGTGAAGTATATGATTATTAACGTTTTGAACATATTATTCATTTCTTTTTTTGAAATTTAATACATATAACTAGAAACGGTATCCTGAACTATACTGCACTTCACCAATATTAACATATACGTAGATTGTGAAAAGTTTATTCCTTATGTTACACTTACTTCACTATTGAAATTTATTTAAAATCAATGATTTTGCTAGGATTATATCCTATACGATGTGCTTGTACCTTTAATCTAGCTCCTTCAGGTAAGCTTATTGGATTGATATAAACATTCCATTGTAAAGGGATATTAGTCTGGTCATAAATTACTTTATATCCTATGGAGGCACCTTCTGTATTACAACTTAAGGTCACCTTATTATCATTCACGTTTATAACAGGCTCAGCAGTTACAGGTTGAGAGCTATTATTTCTCCATAGCTTATTAATTAATTCTTTTTCAGATAAATCTGGATTATCATTTATAGCCTCAAGCCATCTATCCATTTCACCTCTTAGTTCTTTTAATTTAGATTGATAGTTAGGATCATCAATCAAATTATTTAGTTCAAAAGGGTCAACTTTACAATCAAATAATTCTTCTCTAGGTTTGGTGTCTCTAAACCATTGTTTTTGTATTTCATTTAGTTTACCTTCATCTCTAAGCCTTAGTAATTCTTGCATGGCTGGTATACGCTCTCTATAAGAAATAGGTAAATAATAACCTTGATCTGGTTTATAATTTCTGATGTATTTAAATCGCTGGTCTCTTACTGCTCTAATGACATCTGTTTTTGTATCAAAACGATCTGCAGCGGCATGAATGTATTTTCTTTCATCAGTTTTATATGATCCTAAGAAAGCTTTACCTTGCATATAAGACTTTGGTTTTTCTCCTATCAGGGATAATAAAGTCGGTGCAAAATCTACAAAACTTATCAGTTCATTGTTCTTTGTCCCTTCTTTCATTTTATTAGGGAAACGTATTATCATAGGTGTATTTAAACCTGCATCATAAATTAATCGCTTTTCTCTAGGTAGCGGTCCTCCATGATCTCCATAGAAGAATATGATGGTGTTTTCTAATAAACCATCTTCTTCTAACTGTTTAAGTACCGCTCCTACTTGCTGATCCATCTCAGCAATATTGTTGTAAAGTTTCCACATATCACGTTGTGTAACATCATTATCTACTAAGTACGGTGGAATTTTAAATTTTGTATCCTTAGAGATATGAACAGTGGTTTGAGATTCTGAACTTTTATTGTTAGCATGAGATGCGCCTTTATTTTTCCAATTATAATTTCTGTCACCTGAATGATAGTGCCTTGTTTCAATTTCTCTAAATCCGTAAGGCTCGAAGAGACCTGACTCATGTGTTGTCGTAAAGTTAATTACTGAAAAAAAGGGTTGACCATCACCTCTATTTTTCCAATGTGCATAGGGACTACTTTCATCCCAAGCCGTAACGGGTGCTTTGAATTGATAATCTGTCTTATAATTATTAGTGCAATAATATCCTGCCTTTCTTAAAAGTTCACTTATCATTTTAACCTCAGCAGGTGGAACGGCTTCATAAGCAGGAAGTCCTCTTTCCTTAGTAAAAGAATTAGTACGCATATGGTTAGCACCTATACTCGATGGATACATCCCAGTGACAATAGCGGCTCTACTAGGCGCGCAAACTCCTGATGTAGAATAAAGATTGGGATACACAACACCTTCTGCAGCCAACTTGCTCAAATGTGGTGTGACAATTGTTGAATCGCCAAAAGGTGGAATGTAAGCGCCCATATCTTCAGTGACTAACCATAATATATTAGGACGTTCCGGCAGTTCAAAAGTAGTAGCATCTTCAACCTTACTAGTAGATGAATCTTTAGATTGACACGCTAGAAATAGTATAGGAAGGAAAAGTATCGCTTGAAAAAGTTTCATAATTTAAAATTGTTAAAAACAAAAAGGAGAATCAAAACTTAAATCTCCTTTTTTGACATCTCTATTTTTTAAAACTATTGCAACTTTAAAATTTCACTTCCGGCTAACAAGAAAGCTCCCGTTCCAAAATTTTGATAACTATCTTTTGAAGCTGGCTCAGGAAAAGCACCTATATTTTGTACCCATCCTACTCGACCATCATCGTGCTGGCATGCAGCCATTGCTTTCCATGCTTTTTTAACTGCTGGAATATGTTTTTTATCAAGCAATCCATTGTTAATTCCCCATGCCAAAGCAAAAGTGTGAAAACCGCTACCACTGACTTCGCCGTGATCATAAGATTCTGGGCTTAACAAACTTGTACGCCATAAACCATCTGATGGTTGAATTTCTAAAATCCTTCCGGCCATTTCTTTATATAAATTCACATAGAATTCTCTATGCTCATAATCTTCTGGCATATCATCTAACAATAAGGCTAAACCACCGATTACCCATCCATTACCTCTAGACCAAAATACTTTTTTATCATTTGGTTCTTTTCTATCAACTTTTGAGCCGTTCCAAACAAACCGCATATCTCTTGCAAATAACCTCTCATCTTTGTCGTACAATCTATTATAGGTTTCCATATAATACTCGTGCATCGCATCTAAATACTTAGGTTGTTCAGTATGTTTAGCATATAAATTGATGACAGGTGGTGCCATAAATAAGGCATCACACCACCACCATAAAATGGTTTTATCTTCTTTGCTTCTATTTGTTCCTGCCTTCCAACTATTATCTTCATATAGATGTGCGTCAAGGAAGTTTTTTGTAGGCTCCAAATCCGCAAAACCTCTTCTTTTCTCATTTATCGCTACATACAAATAGCTATAAGAAATAGCGATATCATCTGCGTGATGCAGACGTTTGAAAGGTTTCCAATCATTATGGACGGCTTGATTCTTAAGCGCCGCCATATACATCATATTTTTTGTGGTTTTATGGGCTCTTGCCACACCAGTATAATAGGCTCCATTTGTCCAATCTGTGGGATGAATTGCAAAAATAGGATGTGCTTCCTGCCACTCTAGAGCCTTAATCATCGAATTTTTTATTTGAGCATCATTAAATACATTTATCTTTAATGAACTATCATCTTTTGAATCGTTACAACCAGATAGAATTAGAAGAACTAATACTGCTATAAATGAATTTTTCATTATAAGTCTATTTATTAAGTTTGAATGTGGTTTCTAAATAATCCTGGGATGATGTTCCTACTTTTACCGTATAATTTCCAGCTTCTAAAACCTTTTCCATAGTTATACCTGTAAATTCTAACATTTTTGGTGTTATCGTAAACGATACTGTTTTACTTTCTCCAGCATCTAAGGATATTTTTTCAAAACCTTTAAGTTCTTTATCAGGTCGTGTTACTGAACCTATTTCGTCTTTAATGTATAGTTGTACTACTTCTTTAGCTTTCATATCACCATTATTGGTAACTTTTACACTTACCGTAAGTTCGGTAGTTGGCGTTATTTCATCGCCAGAAATTGAAATATCTGAATATTTAAAATCACCATAACTTAAACCATGACCAAATGGATATAAAGGGCCTTTACCTAAGAATAAGTATTCTTTCTTATAATTGATTTCTTTCATGCTATAGTGATACGGTAATTGACCAATAGATCGTGGAATTGTGACCGGTGATTTACCAGATGGTGACACCTCTCCAAATACAATTCGAGCTGTAGATTCATCTCCAAACTCACTTAAATCCCAGGTATCTAAAATCGCATCTGCTTGCGTAGCGATTGTATTTATTGACAAAGTTCTTCTATGTTTTAATACTACGATTACTGGTTTTCCTAAGGCTTTTATTTTTTCTACAAGTTCATCTTGCGGTCCTACAGGATCAATACTAGCTCGGTCTCCTAATGTACTATTACTAAAATATGCCTCTTTAGCCGTAAACTGATCACCACCTAGAAATAGAACAACTACATCAGAACCTTTAGCTATGTTTACTAATCGGTTTATAGCTTGTGGATCTCTGGCTAACAATTGTGGAGCGCCTCCTTTTTCATTAGTTAAACTAAATCCTTTCTCAGCTAAGTAGGTAACATTTGAACCGGATACGGACTCAAACATTGTCTTAGTATTCTCTTTTAATAATGGACCTAAAAGTGCGACTTTGGTGGGTTTCTCTTTACTTAATGGCAACGTCTTGTTTTCATTTTTTAATAAAATGATAGATTCTAAATCAGACTCTTTTGCTAATTCTAAGGAAGATGCTGAACGCACCCCTTTCTTAGTTTTTTCTATATCTATGTAAGGGTTATCAAATAAGCCTAAAATAAATTTAGTCCTTAAAACGCGTCTTACAGATCTATCAATTAATTTTTCTAACTCAGGATTCTCTTTAACCATCTCGGGTAAATAAGCATATGAATCTTCGGCGTATAAATCGACATCAATTCCAGCTTCTAAACCCATTTGTGCTGCAGCTTCTGGGCTTTCAGCTACCTTCATAAAATAAAATAATCGTGCGATATCATTTGAATCTGAAACTACATAACCTTCAAATCCCCATTGATCACGAAGAACGCCGGTTAGTAACTCTGGATTACCGTGACTTGCTACTCCGTTTAAATCACCATGAGAAGCCATAATACCTAAGGCTCTTGCCTCTACCACTGCCACTTCAAAAGGAGGATAAATTTCGTCAATCAATGTTCTTTCAGATATCTCTATGGCCGCAAAGTTAGAACCTCCTAATACTTGACCATATCCAGCAAAATGTTTTGCTACAGCACCGATATGCGTGCCTTTGCCTAATCCTTCATAATCACCTTGTACACCTATTACAGCATTTTTCACCATTTGTGTTGTTAAATACGTGTCTTCTCCAAAAGCTTCACTCATCCTACCAAAACGTGGATCACGCACAATATCTGCTTCTGGTGAATGACACATGTGCATTCCTCTCAATCGCGCTTCTCTACCTACTATATCCCACTGGCGTCTTACCAGTTCAGGATTAAATGATGCCGCGGATGTCATAGGTCTGCCAAATTTAGTACAGCCTTCAGCATCTACACCATTGTATGATTCAGTAACAAATAATGCTGGAATTCCCCAGCGGTTATTTTCGATAATGTATTTTTGAAGTTCGTTATTAAGTTTTGCCGCTGCAACAGGATCGATATGTTCACCTGGATTTTTTATTCCAGCAATTCCTAATTTTAATTTTTGAGTTACCTTTTCAGATAATTTTAAGTTGCCATTTTCATCTGGTTGAGCGCCAATGTTAGCGTGAAAAATTCGCATTTGAGCTACTTTTTCTTCTAAAGAGAGCTTAGGCAATAAAGCATCTACGCGTTCCTCAACCGATAAGGTTGCATCTTTATAATCTTTAGAACTTGATTTATTGGTATCACAGGATACCATAATTAATATTCCTGCTAGAATAAGTAATTTCTTCATTAAATTATTTTTAATACAGATTGATTTTCTGTAATACATTAGAGATTGAAAACACCCATTTTCAATTTTGTCCTATAGTAATCATTTCAACCAAAATAAGACTCTAATAATGGTTTTGATAAATCTATCTGGCAAACAAATAATTATAAATTCTTAGTAAATTAAAATGAATTTATCTTAAGCTGTATCGTATGTTTTCCTGGAGCCAGTCTTATATAATCAAAAGCTGATGGTACTTTTTCTCCATTATGAATTAAATCCTTACCGTCCAATTCGTTCAAAGAAAATTCTGCCACCATATTTCCAGGTATTTCAATTTCATAAGTTTGTAACCTCGCACCGTTATAAGTGTATTTAGCTTTTATAGGACCTCTAACCGTAGGAACTTCTATTTCACTATTTTTTAATTTACTCATTTGCGGTTGTATAATTGCTACACCAAATCCTGCTGTTTTAGGCTTAATTCCCCATAATCCTCTAGGAATTATATTTGCCGGTGCGGCACCCCAAGCGTGATTCCAATCTAAGTTCACCTTATACTCATAATCCCAAGCCTCTAAACTTATGGTAGAACCTACTCTAATCATATTATACCAGCTCCTTTTAGTTTTACTAGCAAGAAGTTCCAATGCATAATCCTCTTCGCCAGCATTGTACAAACCATCCATTAAAAATTGCGCACCATAAACACTACATGCCATTCCTCTGGATTTCACATGCTCGACAACAGATTCCATATATTCTTCTGGAACCAAACCAAATGCCAAAGGCATCATATTAGCATGTAAAGAAGCATGAGATGTCCCTATTCCATCTACATAAACACCACGTTTCTTATCAAACATTTGTTCATTTATCGCTTTTTTTGCTTTAGCCGCTCTGTATTCGAAGTCTAAGGCTTCATCTGTTTTACCTAATACCGTAGCAAACTCAGCCATTATCTTCATATTTTCATAAAAAAAGGAATTAATAACCGTACTGTAAGGTTTGAATACGAATCCGTCACGCTCTCCTTTTGTTTTACTACGTGCAAAATTCTTAGCCGGCCAATCTACAATATCAGTTAACGGTTTTTTATAGCCTGGTTTAAAGCCTAACTTATACATAAACTCTTCAGTCACTTTAGTAGAAGTAATGAGACCATCTTCATTAGAAAGTTCATAAAGCGTTTTATGCTTTAAAGGTTCATAATAACGTTCAATAAGCTCTGTATTACCTGTATACATGTAATCTGTATAAATTAGTAATGCTACATGTTGTTGCCATTCTGTAGGCCAAGTAGGGTTCTCCATGAAATACTCAATGGTACGTCTAGCTATGGCAAATTCTCTATCTGTAGTGTAATGGCTTAATTGATTTAGGTATGCATCTGCCTCATACGGGATACGCTCCCTATCTCCATCTACGTATAACCCAGCAAAAGTGGTTGCTTTTATAGAATATTTACAAAAATCCCAGACTTCATTAAGCACCTCATTATCACTTTTAAAACTACTAGCGTTATCATCCCAATAGCTCGTGAATCTCAATTGTTCAAAATCTTCTGATGTTAAGGTTGCTCTAGCACCTTCAACTTCGGCATATCTAAAAGGTTGTAATACAGGCCATCCTTCTTGCAATGGAATAGCTTTACTAGGTCCTTTCATACGCTTATCTGGAACTGGATTAATCTCTATTCGATACTTTGTTTTTCCAGGTGCAACATCAACTTTAATTTCCTGATAACGAATATTACTTTTTGCTGGCGGAGTTCTATTCACATTACCATTATCATCTAGCATTTCACCAATTCTAAAAGTTAAGGTATGTGACTCTATAGCACTATAATTAAAATCAATTGTAGCAAATGCAGCCTTTCCAAAATCCATGAAATAGGTATCGTCTCTTTTTTCAAACCTTGCTGGGTGAACTCTATCTATTACATATTTATTCTCTGTTGAAATGATATAGTCTTTAGGTTTTCCTGTTGTGAATTTTTGAGCTTCAGAATAATCTACTAGACGGTTTTCTTGTTCCCAAATTCTAACTTTCCAATAATAGGTTTTACCTACTTCTAACGGGTTCCCTGAATACTCTACATCGGTAGATTGTGTAGAAGCTACTCTACCACTATCCCATACGTCACCATTGTTATTATCAATATGCTTTTTAGTAGAAGAAACTAGGATTTGATATGCACCTTGAAATTTAGAACCTAATGGAACTGTCCAACCAAATTCTGGTTTTAAATCAAATATTTCTACCTCTGTGGAAGGTTCTCTAATAAGCTCTACTGTTAAATCTGTAGGTGCAGCTCTATAAGCATTACTATTTCTAGCAATTAACTCATCTGTTTTTACGCGCAGGTTTTCAGCAATATTTTGGTATCTTTTTTTTCCTATTAAATTTTTAATTTCCTTAGGGTCTTTTTCTAAATCATAAAGCTCTTCAATACTTTTATCATTAACATATCTAAAATATTTCCACTTTTTAGTTCTTACTCCTTCACTAGGAGGAATATTTTCAAAATCCCAAATGTGCTCTATAAGAACAGTATCTCTCGCAATGGTATTCGTTTCTTTTTTTACTATAGGCAATAAGCTTTTTCCTTGCCATGTTTCTGGTGCTTTCAAACCTGCTAAATCTACTATAGTTTGAGGTACATCAATATTAAGCACCATATCACTAATATCTTGGTGCTTATTCTCCCTAGGGTCAAAGACAATTAGGGGCACTCTTATAGAGTTATCATACATAAGCCATTTACCAGCCATTTGACGCTCTCCAAGAAAGTAGCCGTTATCTCCCATAACGATAATAACGGTATTATCATCAAGACCTTTTTCTTCAAGCTTTTCTCTAATTTTTTTATTTCCTGATCTACACCAGAAATCATTCTGTAATAACCTTTTACACTATGCTGATATTTTTCTGAATTATCATAACGCCATGTCCAGCGTAGTCTGTTGAACCCATCTCTCACTATTTTAGGTTGAGCTTTAAAATATTTATCATCTCCTAGTTCTGGATCAGGCATAGTGATGTTTTCTAACATGCTATCCATATCAGACTGCCAGAAATATTGATCTTCTGCTGGGTCATGAGCATGTGGCGCGCTAAAACTTAAAGAAAGACAAAATGGCTTATCGCCTGTCGCATTTGATTCAATAAAATCAAGAGCCTTCTGACCGGTGTACCGAGTTAAATGAACTGTGTCATTATCAATAGTTTTATAATAATAGCCACGTCTATCTTTAAATCTATTATTTCTATCGTATGATTCGTATTCATCAAATTGCTTATCTAAATCATTGTAACGTACTCCATATTTACCATAAAATCCGGTATGATATCCATTATCTTTCAGAAGTTTAGGGTACGAATTTTCCATGTATTCCTCGCGCACATTACCAGTCTGAAAATTGAAGTTGTGTGCACGCTCATGTAAACCGGTAATGATACTAGCCCTACTCGCAGCACAAATAGGAGTTGTCACAATAGCTGTTTTAAAGTAAGTTCCTGATTGCGCTAGTTTATCCATCTCTGGTGTCTGAACATATTGATTACCAGCATAACCTATAGCGTCATATCGCTGATCATCAGTTAGGATAAAAATAATATTAGGCCTTTTTTCATTATTGTAATCTTGAGCAGTTGTAGTCTTAAAAAGACAGAATACACAAAGTACTATTAAGAAATAAAACTGTTTAGACATATTTAGAAGGCTTAATTATGGGATTTACTTAAATAAAGAATGAAATCTATTTTTATAATTAAAATTACGATTTAAGGACTTAGTTTCTATCCTGTTCTATCCTGAGAATTATTGCAGATAAAAAAATACAATTCCATATTGAACATCTCTCAAAATAGCTCCCAAAAAGATATGGTGAGGCTTTAACTTTAAACTTAGAGAATTGAGTGAATTCTTTTTTTAAAATTATGTTGTTAGATGATTATAGCTACCATTTCGTGAAAGCGTAATCTCAACTAAAAATCAAAATATTGTAAGCAACTACAATCTAACTAATGACGTCAATTACTGCCCCTATCTATCAAAGGATTATTAACAATGATATCACAGTAGGAATATCATACCTAATATTTCAAGAACAAAAAATCCCCTCATTACAATATAATATAATGAAGGGATAAAATCCTAATTCAAATAGAGGATTAATTTTTAATAATAACTTTAATACGGCTGATTTCTCACCGGATCTGCTATTATGTGACCTAATCCATTATTGAAAACATAATTGTGATTTCTTACATTTTCTGTCCATCCACCAGTTCTAGCTGACGCAGGCATAGGTGAACCATTACCATTGATCTGTACATCCCAATCATCATCTCTCTTATAAGAGATGATTCCATCATTTCCAGGAATCATAGTTTGGAAGGTATACCAAGTTTGTGTAACAGCTAAGGTAGGAACCTGATCTACATAGTCCATAGTTATATGATATCTAAGTAAAGTTCTTAATTTTTCAAGCTTTTCTGGCGTATCAACTCTTTCCATTACTTCATCAGGAGTTAACAATACTGTCACCTCATTTCCATCAGGATCTAATACTGGATTACCAGCTGCATCTAACACGGTTTCCCTAGTAGCTGCACTACCGGTAACTATCTGTATAACATCACCATTACCTGTAAACGCATTATTGTTTAATAAGAGATAAGTTCTAAGTGCATCTGCAGTTTGATTAAAATCATCCACCATACCAGCTTTTCTTATTGCAGCCTCCATATAGTTGAAATGTTCAGGATTATAATTGTCATCTTCAGTAACTGGTGTTGTAAAAGATTGAATAAATTCATAAGCTGTCATTTCTGCAAAAGGTTCATCAAACACCGCTCCACTTTGAAAATCGTAATTATCTTGTAGTTCTAATTCACAAGAACTAAAAAGTATTGTAGCGAAAAACAAGTAGAATATTTTTATTTTAAAAATTGTTTTCATTTTCTTTTATTTTAATAACCTGTATTCTGGTTTAATAGTGGATTTTCAATTAAATGTTCAAAAAATATGGGCCATTTAAGTCGTTCTTGTGTAAGTGGAACGGTAACACCTCTTGACTGAATAATTGGAGTCATTGTGCTAATTGCTTTATCATTTCTTAATAAATCCCACCATCTTTTTGCCTCACCGTAAAGTTCTAATTGACGTTCATCCAAAATATAGTCTAACCTTTCATCTGGAGTAGCACCGAACTCTGTAGTAGTAGCCAATGGCAATTGTCTTGCAATTCTAATTTGATTAATAATCCCTAAAGGTACTGCAGCATCTGTTGGATTTAATTTATGCTCGATTTCTGCCAACAATAATAACATATCCACAAATCTATATAAGACAACGTCAGTGATATCTTCATTAGCTGGAAATACTGAATCTCCCCACTTACCAGTTTTAGCTTCACCAATAGGAATTGACCCTAAACCGTTATAACCACCTTGACGAGAGTAAAAATATCGCCAATCTCCGTAATTAAAACGTTGTACTTCAACCGTACCACCCATTCCATCTGGTTCAATAACAGTTCTAGTCAGCGCTGGATCAGTATTTGGGTATTTTGTCACCCAATCGGTAGAGTCAGTGGGAAATCTATCCACCCACTTATTTTCAATTTCTTCAGACATTAAGTATTGCGGAATTCCTCCACGGAATAACTGTGCTATTGCAGATCTATTTGCACTACCAGTCCCTGCTTCTTCATCTGCACTATATCTTATCGACATAATTAATTCAGATCCCTCCTGTATTTTCCCGTCTAAAGCATCGTCTGTAGCTGGATCACCATTACTATTAAAGAATAATTCTCTCCATTCACGAGGTGTAGTTACTAGACTATGAGATCCTAATGCAATCAAGTTTTGGATTGCTAATTTTGCATTGGGATAATCACCTGAATACGCATACACTTCAGCCTGTAAAGCATAAATACTAGATTTAGAAAATCTAAAATCATCTGAAGGTATTTGCATCAAATCTTGTGCTCGATTCATATCAGGTATAATAACTTCATTTAAAATTGTGCTAGCGCTAGTAGCAGGTCTTGTAGCATCTGATAATAATACTACAGGCTCTGTGAATAAAGGAACATCACCCCAAACTCTTATGGCATCAAAATAACATTTAGCACGAATAGCCAATGCTTCGGCTAATAAATTTTCATCAAAACTAGGAACATTTGGTGCATTTACTATAACATTATTTGCACGACTAACAGTTCGATATAGATCTGCCCATCTAGTAGCTGAATTCCCCTCCGTAATTGCATTATCAGCAATTTCTTGATTATTAGCATTCACGTTGTTTGATGGAGCATGATTATCTGCTCTGAACTCACCCCAAAAAAAGTATTGATCTCTATGAAAAGACTGCATACCATCATAACCGGAGATAACAGCAGCTAATAAATCTTCATTGTTTGCGTAAAAATTGTTTTCTCCAATTTCACTTATTGGATTTTCATCTACTAAGTCTTCACAAGAAGCAAAAAAGAATAAAATAATTGCAGAATAGGCAATCGCTTTAAAATTCTCATATTATTTAAATTTAACATAATGTTTTTTCTTTATAAATTAACCCTTAGACCTAAAATAAATTCTCTATCATTAGGGTATCTTAAATTATCTAATGCAGGTGTCAGAGCGCTTCCTCTATTTCCCAATTCGGGATTATAACCATTGTAATTAGTCCAAGTCAATAAATTATTAATAGAAAAATTTACAGAGGCATTTTTGATTAGTGGCAATTTTTCCAATATCCAATCATCGAGCCTGTATTCAAAACGCAAATAACGCCATTTGATAAAACTACCATCTGTTACAAAGAAACTATTAGGCCCTAACCTATTTTGAGGAACTCTATCCAATCTAGGATATACCGTAACATCTCCTGGTTGTGTCCATGCACCATAAATACGCTCTGGACCAGGACTTTCCGTACCAGCAGCAAAATCATTTCTTAATTCATCCCATCTACTATAAATATCATAATTCAAAGTAAAATCAAAAAGCATACTCACTGTGAAGTTTTTGTAACTGAAATCATTTGAAAATCCACCATAAGTAGTTCCTAGTCCATTACCTATTATTTTTCTATCGTCTGCGGTAATGCTAAAATCATTATCTAAATCCTCCCATATGATATCACCGCCTTGAAGCGTTCTTCCAGATATTCTTACTTGATTTACATTTCCTGAATAAAGTTGTCCATTCAAAGTATAATTTAAGAAATTACCATCTTGATCAAAATTAGGTGTCAATCTAGTACCGTTATCGTCATAGGCATTTGACTCATCATATTGATAGACTCCAAGATTATTATATCCGAAAATACTACCTATAGATTCACCTTCTCTAATAACGTAACTTCCTCTTGGACCTGCAAAAAATTCAGTTCCATTTGCTAAGCTAGTCACCTTATTTTCTAAATAACCAATATTAAAATTACTGGTCCAGGTAAAATTATTAGTACGTATAATATCACCAGTTATATTAAAATCAATTCCACGATTATCTACTGCTCCAGCATTTCTAATTATACCTGTAAAACCTGATTCTTCTGGTAACGGTGTAGTTGCTAATAAATCAGTTGTTTTTTTCTGCCAGAAATCCAGATTCACTTGCACTCTACTTTTGAAAAGCCCTAAGTCAAACCCTAAATTTATAGATTCTGTTTGTTCCCAAGATAATTCAGCATTTCCTAGTCTTGTTGGAGCGATACCTGATATGCCATTATAGGCAGCTCCTGGCTCTAGAACTCCTGTAAATAAATAATTACCAATTCTTTCATTACCGACAACGCCCCAACTAGCTTTGAATAACAAATTATTGATTACTTTACTATCCAGTAAAAACCCCTCTTTACTAGCCCTCCACCCAAGCGTTGCTGACGGGAAATAACCGAATTCATTCTGTTCACCAAATCTAGAAGATCCATCACGTCTTAATGTTGCTCCTACTAAGTATTTATTCTTGTAGTCATAATTGAACCCACCAAATAAAGAATACAAATTATGCCTTTCGTTTGCATTATTGTCTCCTGTAATTGTTCCAGGGTTTGCGTTATTCAAGGTTTCTATATAACCGTTAGCAAATTCCCTAGATCGAAAGTCAGTATTTTCAATGAAATACCTTTGGGTTTGCATTCCTGCAAAAGCTCCAAAGCTATGGTTATCCCACTTATTACTATAATTAACAAAATTTTCTTGTTGAATATCATAAGTTAAATTCTGACGAACCCTACCTTGATCAAATCCAGTTTCAAATCTATTTGCTATTAATCTTGGATCAAAGTCGTCTCTTTTTCTATAACTAAAATTGATCCCTAACGTAGATTTCACAGTCAATTTAGGGAGGATTTCAAATTGCGCATAATTGAACGTCTGTATCCTCCAATCTCTATCATCCCTTTTTTGAAGATTTGCAAAAGCAAGTGGATTTTTACGACCTGCGATAGTAGGAGTAAAGGTTCCATCTGGATTAGTTAATGGTAAGTACGGCAACCTTTCTACTAAATGAGTAAAAATACCTCCTTCAGTTAGACCTACCTTATCTTGATGTGTTAAGGTGTTTCTAGTTCCAAATTTAAGTTTTTTTGTGGGTGTAAAATCAAGTTTGATCTGTGTGTTAATTCGTTTAAAACCACTATTAATAACGATACCTTCTTCTTTTAGGAATCCAGTATTCCAATAATATTTTAATTTTTCATTTCCACCACTAAAAGCAACATTAGTTTGGTTCCTAATAGCTGTTCTTGTTAATAAATCTTGAAGATCAAAATCATTTCTTCGTAAAAGACTCAGACTATCACGTTCTAAATTAGTCAAATTGTCTAGGTTTCCAGACCTTATTCTTTCTAACAGAAAACGCTCCTCAGTATTAACTACTCTTAAATCACCAACTAAATTATTAAAACCAGTAATATTTGTAACATCAATACGTGTCTTCCCAGACTTACCAGATTTTGTTGTTATTATCACCACACCATTTGCAGCCTTAGATCCATAAATCGCAGCAGTTGCTCCATCCTTTAAAACCTCCAAAGACTCTATATCACCTGGATCAATATTATCTATATTATCGAGTTGCTGACCATCAACAACATAAAGAGGAGAAGTTCCGCTACCAAAAGTAGAAACACCTCTTACGCGAATATCAAACCCTTGACCTGGACCATTATTATTTAAAATTTGCACACCTGCAACCCTACCTTGAATAGCATCAAAAGCTTGTACTGGAGTAGCTTTTACTATTTCTTTAGCTTTTACTGTTGAGACAGCTCCGAGTAGTTTTTCTCTTTCGATAGGCTGATAACCAATGATAACAATCTCTTCAAGACTTTCAGCACTTTCCGCAAGAGTTACATTAATTATAGTATCAAATCCAACTTCAACATTTTTTGTTTCATAACCTGTATAAGAAAATAATAGAGTAGGTGTGCTCGATGTCTTTGATAAAACTATTGTATAATTACCATTAATATCAGTTGTTGTACCGTTTCTAGTATCCTTTTGAAGTACATTTACCCCAAGTAGTGGTTCACCATCATCACCTACAACCTTACCTGTAACAGAATTTTGAGCATGTAAAGAGGTAGTAAAACTATAAAACAACATTGTGATTAAAAATGATAGCATTGATAAAGACAACCGTACTTTAAAAATTTGTTTCATTTGTATTAAATTTAGTTTAATAAGTTAAAAATAGATTTATTCATAGTAGAACTAAATCGATTTCGGAGTTAACACAATTTTATATATAATTTAAACTTTAGGTATCCTGTACTGTTCTGAATTTTCAAAATTTAATTATTATTATCTATAAAAAGTATACGAATTAACAGTTTATCCCTTTTTGGTTAAGTAAAATTTATTCTTCAAAAAGATTTACAATTTTGATTTACTGCTTTGAATTATCCCAAAGCAATTCCATTTCTTCTAATGTTTTAGCCTTAGTTTCAGGAACTAATTTCCATACAAATATCATAGCTAATATTGACATTACACCATAAATCCAATAAGCAAACCCGTGATTAAAATGTTCTGTTAGGTAACTGTTATCATCCATTATTGGAAATGTTAGGGAGATAAGATAATTAGACACCCATTGAGCTGCCACCGTAATAGCCATAGCTTTACCTCTAATTTTATTTGGAAATATTTCAGATAATAACACCCATGTTACTGGTCCCCAGCTCATAGCAAAGCTAGCGACATACAACATCATACAAACTAGAGCAAAGTAACCCGATGATCCAGCATAAAACACAAAGCCTAGAGAAATCATCGCAATAGCCATTCCTAGTGCTCCAATTATCATCAACGGTTTTCTCCCATATTTATCTACTGTTCTTATAGCAATGATTGTAAAGAGGAAATTAACAATACCAACTATAATGGTAAGTAATAAAGCACCATCTGTATTAGGGTCTATTTTTTTAAATATCTCTGGGGCATAATATAAAACGACATTTATACCAACAAACTGTTGAAAGACAGAAAGTGCTATTCCTATGACAATTACAAGCCACCCAAAAGACAAAAGATGATCCTTAGTCTGCACTACTGAACCTTCTATTTCTTTTAATATATGACGCGCTTCCGCTTCACCATTTACCTTTATAAGCACTTCTAATGCAGCAGCAGTTTTGTTCATCAACATGAGAGATCTAGGAGTATCAGGAACTAATAATAGGAGACATAGAAATAATCCCGCTGGAATTATTTCTGAAGCAAACATCCACCTCCATCCTACTTCATTTAACCAAGCGTCAGAACCACCTCCTTTTGATATGAAATAATTTACAAAATATACCACCATAAAACCGCCAACGATAGCTAATTGATTAAAAGAAACTAACTTACCTCTACTTTTTGCTGGTGCGATTTCTGCAATATATAAAGGTGATAACATGGAGGCTAACCCGACACCAATACCACCTATAATTCTGTAAATAATAAATATAGTTGAAAAGGTATGATCTAATTCACCTACAGGTTTAATAAATAATTCTGGTATAGCTGAACCTACTGCTGATATTAAGAATAAAATAGCTGCAAGCACTAAACCTTTTTTTCTCCCAATTTTTTTACTAATCAATCCACTGAATAATCCACCAATAATACATCCTATTAGCGCACTAGAGACCAAAAACCCTTTAAATGCGTTAGCCGAATTTTCTGATAAATCTTTAGGGATTACAAAAAAACTATCTAAAGACCCTACCGTTCCTGAAATCACACCAGTATCATACCCAAAAAGGAGTCCGCCTAAGGTGGCTACCAATGTTAATTTTAAAAGATATCCTGATTTTGCTGATGTTGCCATAATGGGTTGAATTAGTTAGTTTGTATAATATATTCCGTTTGAAAAATCAGAAAGGATTTCTAATTTAGAGATATTGATTAATAATATTTTCAAAAAGCTCTTGCTTCCCACTTTTTAAGGATAACTCCCCATTTTCTTGGGCAATGGAATATAAATCTTGAAGTGATAACTTACCAGATTCAAAGTCTTTTCCCTTTCCTGAATCAAAAGAAGCATAACGTTCTTTTCTTAACTTCTGGTAAGGAGATGAGGTGATAATTTTATCTGCAATTAATAAAGCTCTTGCGAAGGTATCTGCACCGCCAATGTGAGCATAAAAAACATCTTCTACATCTGTTGAGTTTCTTCTGATTTTAGCATCAAAATTAATACCTCCTCCTTGTAATCCACCTGCTTCTAAAAATACTAGCATAGCCTCTGTAGTTTCCTGAATGTTATTAGGAAACTGGTCTGTATCCCAACCATTCTGATAATCACCTCTATTAGCGTCTATGCTTCCTAACATTCCTGCCTTAGCAGCTACTGTTAATTCATGTTGCATGGTATGCTGTGCTAAAGTCGCATGATTGACTTCAATATTCAATTTAAAATCTTGATCTAGACCATATTCTTTTAAAAAACCTATTGCGGTTGCACAATCAAAATCGTACTGATGCTTCATAGGTTCCATAGGTTTAGGTTCAATGAAGAAGGTACCTTTAAATCCTTGAGCGCGTGCATAATCCCTAGCCATAGCTAAAAACTGTCCCATGTGATCTAATTCACGTCCCATATCTGTGTTTAGTAACGACATGTATCCTTCTCGTCCACCCCAGAAAACGTAATTTTCACCACCTAATTTAATGGTTGCGTCTAAAGCCAATTTAATTTGTCCACCTGCTCTTGCCACCACATCAAAATCTGGATTAGTCGATGCACCATTCATATAACGTGGATTAGAAAAACAATTTGCTGTTCCCCACAAAAGTTTTATATCAGTGGCTGCTTGTTTTTCTTTGATATAATCTGTAATTGCTGTTAATCTTTTCTCAGACTGGGCAAATGTTGTTCCTTCCTCGATTAAATCATAATCGTGAAAACAGTAATAATCAAATCCCATTTTACTCATAAATTCAAAAGCAGCATCTGCTTTATCTTTTGCTGCTTGCAGAGGATCTGACGACTGATCCCAAGGAAAATTTTGAGTTCCTGGACCGAAGGGATCTCCTCCTTGACCGCAGAAGGTATGCCAATATGCTATAGCAAATTTAAAATGCTCGCGCATGGTTTTACCAGCGACTACTTGATCTGGATTATAATATTTATATGCTAATGGATTATCTGAATCATTTCCTTCAAATTTAATTTTATCTATACCTTTAAAGTATTCTTTATTTGCCATGACGGTTCAATTTTAGCTATTTTGTTGTGGTTATTTATTTTATCTATTACTTGGTCCTGCGATTGTGTTACGGATTGAAGCATTTGTTGAAGCTCTTTTTGTGTTGTTGCACTTATACAACACAAAAAAGCGACTGTCGTAAGCTCGACAATTTTGATAACACCATTGTTCTTACTTATTTAGTATAATTGCTAATTCCTTTTTCCAATTATTGTAAGCTCTTAAGTATTTTAATTTTTCTTTTGATGGCTTATAAGTCATCCTGTAATCATTAGTCATAATCATTTTTCCAAAGGTTTCAAAATCACCTTTGTGTAGATGCGCTGCTCTGGCTGCCCCTATAGCACCAGTCGTATCGTAAATTTCTATTTCCTTTTCTAACAAACTAGATACTGTATTTGCAAATATCTCTGAACGAAATAAATTATCATTTCCAGCTCTTATGACACTAGGTTTAATACTATCTGAGGTCATTATTTCCATACCATAAACAAATGAGAAGGCTATTCCTTCTAGAGCTGCTCTACACATGTGACCTTTATGATGGTTATTAAAATTTATATTTAAAATATGCGTCCCAATTTGTTTATTATTAAGCATACGTTCTGCACCATTTCCAAATGGTATCACACAGACGCCATCTGAACCAATAGGTATTTGTGAAGACAGATTATTCATTTCTTCATATGAATCAACGGAAAGGTTATTTAACAACCAGCGATACTGAATACCAGCACCGTTAATATTTAATAGCTTACCAATAGTTTTATTTTCTTTTGAATAATTGACGTGCGCAAAATTATTAAGGCGCGTACTTTCCTGACCTGATAAGTTTTTTGTAACGGCATAAACAACTCCAGATGTCCCGCCTGTTGCGGCAATTTCTCCTGGTTGCAATACATTTAAGGATAAAGCATTATTAGGCTGGTCACCTGCTCTATAGTAGATAGGTGTACCTACAGCTAGTCCACTTTCAGACGCTCCTTTTTCATCTACTAAGGACTGTACGCCAAAGGTTTCTACGATATCTGGAACTAGGGCTTTATCTATATTATAGTGTTCTAAAAGAAAGTCTGCAACGGAATCATTTTTAAAATCCCAAAAAACACCTTCTGATAATCCTGAAACAGTCGTGTTTATGGTATTTGAAAACCTGAAAGCTATATAATCGCCTGGTAACATAAATTTATAGGTTTTATCATATATGTCTGGTTCATGATCTTTTACCCATTTTAATTTTGAGGCGGTAAAATTTGCTGGTGAATTTAAGAGATGCGTGGTGCATTTATCAACTCCTATATTTCTGAACGCATTCTCACCTATTTGTACGGCTCTACTATCGCACCAGATAATGCTCTGACGAAGTAAATCACCATGCTTATTAATTAACACTAGACCGTGCATTTGATAAGATATACCGATGCCTTTAATTTGAGTTTCACTGATATTATTTTCTTTTTTCACCCGTTTAATACCTGTACATATGTATTGCCACCAATCCAATGGGTTTTGCTCTGCCCATCCATTTTCGTGAGCTAACATGCTCATTTCTTCTTTAGGTTCCTGTACTACCGCTAAACTTTTACCAGACTCTACTTCTACTAAAGCAACTTTTATGGTGGAACTTCCTATATCTAGCCCTACGTAATAATTCATTTTATTCATTTCGATTTCTTAGCTAATACAGTGTACATTCTACTATTTGGCGATACATCTCTATCACTATTACCAGCCATAATGACACTTTCACCTTTGACTGCTTTTCTATAAAAAATAGACATTTTCACTTTCTCTACATTTATATCATCACCAGTATCTCTAAAATCTTCTATAAGAAATTGCGGTCTTGGTACTGTATCATCATGCAATACATAGATATCCATATTTGTACCAGCAATAAATTGTAGTAAATCTCTAGCCCAGTAACCTTTATCAGAATTAGGTGTCCTAATATATTCGGCACCTCTTAAGTATTGGGGCACCACGGTGTAATTCTTTTCCATATCAGTATAGGCCTTTTTTCCCCAATGCATATTAGTGCGCAAGATTGCCTTACCATCACCTGTATAGCTAAAATTTGTAAATAACTTACTTCTATTAGTTTCACCAGGAATATATTCCGGTATTTCTGGAGTATGAGCTGGCATAGGTTCATTAACAAGCACCTTGTCACATACCTGAGGCTGTTGTGTAGTTAACCCGTGTATAAGAGCTACAGAATTTGATACTAATTCTATCTTAGAAGCAGGCAAGCCTTCTTTAGTAGCAGTAATTGTAACTGTTCCTGCTTTTAAAAGTGAACGTATGGCAACACGATTGATACCTGCTTCAATATCTAGAAATAAATGATTAGTTGAATTTTCTTTACCACTGTTATATCCACCACGCCAAATGGCTGGACCTTCAATGGTGAAATTTACGCGGCCTGTTGCTAGTGGACATCTTCTTCCAGCGGCATCTAATACTTCAATATCGAGTAAGGCAATGTCTGAACCATCTGCTTGCCATCCTTTAGGTCCAGTAATGGGTGTTAGTTTTAAAGCTACAGGTTGTCCTGCTGTTTCTTTAGTTTGTGAAGTACGAACTTTATCATCTATAATTCCTTCAGCCCTAATGTTACCAGCTTCCCATTCCACATCCTTGAACGTGTATATGTATCCGCTTTCAGGTATATTCTCTTCTCCTATCAAATTATTATTCACGTATAATTTTACAGCAGCGGTATTTGAAACCACAAAGATGTCTTTTTTTGTTCCTTCTTCATAATTCCAATGACCTACAATATGCACTTGAGGTTCTGGTCGCCACATGGCTTTTGTGGTATAAAATGCTTCCTTAGGCAAACGAACTGCATCCACCTCTCCACTTGCTCTTGTGACTTCAGTCTGGCTGCGGCCTCCATGCGTGCCATCAGAAAAAATCCAATTTGCACCACCCACATGATAGGCTTTTCTACCCATTTTATCCCACCAATGCTCTACTTGTCTAACAGCATATTCTTCTGAAGTTATTTTGTAAGTGTTCTTTTTAATGTTAGGATGACTAAAGAAATTATCATCTGGAGAATATTTATCCCAAATACGTCTAGGCGCTTCTTCTCGCATGTATTCGCTTTCTATAATTGGTAGATTTGGATATTCTCGTTCCCAACCTTCTGTTCCTATCTCAATAGATACGTAGTTTTCAGAATCTGTTTTAACATCGGCTCTTCTATTACCCATTAATCGTTTTCCATTAGGGTCGAAAGTATTAATGACTTCTAAAATTTCTTTATAGTGTGCGGCACTTTCTGCCCAGTTACCACCTTCCCAAATCAAAATTGATGGATGATTCCTGTAATACACAATCATATCTCTAAATGCGGCAATTCTAATATCCCATGTTTCTCCTTCATCTTCAGACTCACCACTTACTCCGGGCATTAAGTTTACGAAGCCATATTTATCTCCCATTGTCACTTCGGCTGGTGAGCCTGCGCAATGTCCCCAACGAATAAAATTGCCACCTGCTTCATCCATTAATTGAAAGGTATGCTCACGCAACCAATCTGGTAATGCCGCGCCAAGTCCTGCCCAAGCATTTGTAGGTTTCTGTCCCCAACCATGTAATTTAACATATTCACCGTTATTGAAAAAACCTTTGTCTTTATGAAATTCGAAACTGCGTATTCCTAATGGTGTTTCATAGGTATCAACAATTTTATTATTGTCTTTTATTACAGTTAACACCTTGTACATATATGGATGTCTTGTGTACCATAGATTAGGATTAGTAAGATTAGTATTCATTGATACAATATATTTCTCTCCTATACCAAAAGTTTTTTTAGTTGTTACTTTCTTAACGATTTCTCCATCGTTATCAATAATTTGCGCTTCTAAGATTATCGTTTTCTCTACACTTGTATCATTTTGAATTTCAGTATTAATAAAAATTTCTGCGTTTTCAGCACTAATATTTTCTGCGTATACATATGTGCCCACCGTTTTTAAATTATCATAAAGCGGTAATGTAATATGAAGCGGGTTCATGACATGAAGGAATACGTTTCTGTAAATCCCACCATGAGTGGGATGCCAATGTTCATGATTCCAAACCAATGGAAAGTTATCTCTAAAATGATTACCTCGATCATTATTAACCTTAACGGCTATAACATTATCTTTATCGCCATACTTAATGTAAGGAGTTAAGTCAAAACCGAATGGAATAAATCCAGTTTGATTCTGACCGATATGGATTCCATTAATATAAACGTCTGCAATTTGTCTCACAGACTCAAATTCAATAAATACTTTTTTTCCTTTATCAGATGATGGTAGCTTAAAATGCTTGCGGTACCATACGGTTCCTCGCCACTGATTTTCTTCACCGTCATGATGACCAAGACTATAATCGTCAAAAGTATCGACGTCATTAAAGGTATGCGGACAGCTTATAACAGACCAAGATTCATCATTGAAATTTGCTAACTCAGCGTTTTCAGGATTTTCTTGAATGAATTTCCAATCTAAATTAAAATTGTATTTTGTTCTACTATCACTATTCAAAATGTCATTACTACTAGATAGAGAATCCTTAAAATCACAACCTAAAAAGACGAATAAACATATTAATAGCGTAAAAAAGTGTTTTAATTTCAATTCGTTCAGGTATTTAGTTATCACAACGCATTCAATGAATTACGATCTTGTATACAAGGATATAAATTAACATGTATACTTATGTCCTGCACTATACTGTTTGTAAAGTAGAGTCTAATCAGTTATTAAAAATTCTAAAGCGCATTTCCTTAATTTCACTGTACTAAATCAGTATAGCACAGGACAGAACAACTACTATAACTACGTTACTTTTGTCTAGGTATGTGGCTAGTTAAATGCACCATAAATTGATAAAAACATCTAAAATGGAATCCTTTATTAACGATAATTTTCTTTTACAAAGTAAATTTGCTAAAACGCTATACCACGATTATGCTAAAGCACTTCCTATCATAGATTATCACAATCATTTATCTCCTCAACAAATAGCAGATAACACCACATTTGATAATATTACCCAAGTATGGCTTTATGGAGATCATTATAAATGGCGCGCTATGCGTACTTATGGCATTCACGAAGATTATATTACTGGTAACGCACCTGATAAGGATAAATTTTTAAAATGGGCAGAGGTGGTTCCTTACACCATGCGAAACCCACTATATCACTGGACACATCTTGAGTTACAGCGTTATTTTGGGATTGACGATTTATTATCGCCTAAAACAGCCACCGCTATATGGGATAAAACATCTTCAATTTTAAAGCAATCGTCACATTCTTCTAATGGATTATTGAAACTAATGAATGTTGAATCTTTATGCACTACAGACGACCCTACTGATGATTTAAAATATCATAGAGTAATTAAAAAAGATAGCTCTAGAGTAAAAACACTGCCTACATTTAGACCAGATAAGGCTTTTGCGATAGAAAATGGTCAGGAATACATCGATTATTTATCGCTACTATCAGACGCTTCAGGGATTGAAATCACGACATATTCAGATTTAATTAATGCCTTGCAACATCGCGTGAATTTTTTCCATGAAAATGGTTGTAGGTTGTCAGATCATGGTCTTGAACAATTGTATGTGGTGGACGGTGAGTTTAATGTTGATTCCGCTTTCGCGAAAGCGTTACAAAAACAATCTCTATCACTAAGCGAGGTGCAATCCTTTAAAGCAACCACCATGCGTGAACTAGGCAAAATGTACCACCAAAAAGGATGGACACAACAATTACACTTAGGCCCTATAAGAAATAACAACAAACGTCTATTAAAGGAATTAGGTCCAGATACTGGATTTGACTCCATAGGCGATTTTTCACAAGCGGTAGGTTTAAGCAATTTTTTAAACACTTTAGATAGCACAAATCAATTAACTAAGACCATAGTGTATAACTTAAATCCTGCTGACAATGAGATTTTTGCAACCATGGTAGGGAATTTTAATGATGGATCCATAAAGGGTAAAGTACAATATGGTAGCGCGTGGTGGTTCCTAGATCAAAAGGATGGAATGGAAAAACAAATTAACACACTGTCTAACCAAGGATTGTTGAGCTGTT
This sequence comes from Nonlabens arenilitoris, assembly GCF_002954765.1. Classification (NCBI taxonomy): domain Bacteria; kingdom Pseudomonadati; phylum Bacteroidota; class Flavobacteriia; order Flavobacteriales; family Flavobacteriaceae; genus Nonlabens; species Nonlabens arenilitoris. The sequence continues at coordinate 418,902 of NZ_MTPW01000001.1, forward strand.
TTGTGGGAATGCTTACAGATTCTCGTAGTTTTTTATCCTTTCCTAGACATGAGTATTTTAGAAGAATACTTTGTAATCTCATAGGAAACGATGTTGCAAATTGTGAGTTGCCACATGACGAGGAACATTTAGGGAAGATAGTGAGTGATATTTGCTATCATAATGCAAAGAATTACTTCCAATTTGAATAATATGGAATCTGTAAACTGGGGAATTATAGGTTGTGGAGACGTTACTGAGGTAAAAAGCGGACCTGCTTTTTATAAAGTAAAAGATTCTAAGTTAATCGCAGTGATGCGCAGGAACGCAAGTAAGGCAGAAGATTATGCAAAAAGACATCATGTTCTCTTATGGTACGATAATGCAAATGACTTACTACATAATGATGACATTAATGCGATTTACATTGCAACACCACCTTCTAGCCATTTAGAATATGCTTTAAAAGTTTTGAAATGCAACAAAAATGTGTATTTAGAAAAGCCCATGGCATTAAATTCCATAGAAGCGCAACAAATAGTTGACGCACTCCATAAAAGTACTGCTAAGCTAACTATTGCACATTATAGAAGACAACTGCCTATGTTTTTAAAAGTAAAGCAACTTATCGATGATGCTGTTATAGGAAAAATAAGATGTGCAGAGATAACATTATTACAGCCTTTAAAAACAAATATAGTAGCATATACGGAAAACGACTGGCGTACTAACAAAACTATTTCTGGCGGAGGCCTTTTTCATGATTTAGCTCCTCACCAGTTAGATTTAATTTACTATCTACTGGGTGATTATGAATATGCTCATGGATTTGCAATGAACCAAAGTAAAGTTAATGATACTGATGATGTTGTAAATGGAATTATTCAACTTTATAATGGAATTCAAGTTAGAGCTTTGTGGGCTTTTAATATCGATGAATACTCTCAAAAAGATGAGTTGATGATATACGGTAGTTTAGGAAATATAAAACTTTCTATTTTTGGGAATCAAGTTGAAATCAACAAAAATGGCCAGATAGAACTTTTAACTTTTGAGCATCCTGAACATATTCAACAGCCCATGATAGAATCCACCGTAAATTATTTTTTAGGAAAGCAAGATAATCCTTGCCCAGCTATTGAAGGATTAAAAATTATGGAGCTTATGGACTTATTAACTATTTCAAATGGTTAACTTCAAATTTTCTCAAAATTAGGTTTATGTATATAATTGAACATGATGAGAATACAGATACAAATCAAGTTATACTAGAGAACTACAGCGGTTCATCTCAGGCGATATTACTATTGAATGAAGGCGCTAGAGTTCAACGATTAAAACTTGATAATATCTCATTAATAGAAGATTTATCACCATTGAAGTATGCTGATACTTACGCATCATCAGTTTTATTCCCTTTTGCTAACAGGATAAAAGATGGATCCTATAGTTTTAACGGAAAACAATATCAATTAGATATTAATCATGAAAGTGAAAACAACGCAATTCATGGGTTCATCTATAATAAGGAATTTGAAATAGTTAATAGAAATACTTCTGAATATGAGGCATCAGTTACTTTAGAATATGAAGAGAATCAATGGACAAAAGGTTTTCCTTACACCTATAAGGTTCAATTGATTTATACATTAAGAGAAAGTGGATTAGACTTAAAAGTTGTAGTTAAAAATACAGATTCAACGGCTTTTCCTTTTACTATAGGCTGGCATCCCTACTTTACAAGTAAAGATTTATATAATAGTACAGTACAAATTGAATGTGATAAAAAAGTAATTCTGGGTGATAGATTGATTACTACTGGTACTGAAGTTTATCCTAGAAATGAAAATATTCAAATTAAAAATAATTTACTGGATGACTGTTTTATTTTAAACTCTAATAAAATTGAGTTTTTTACACCTGAATACGATATGCAAATCATCTCTTCTTCACCCAACACGTATTTACAACTTTATACACCACCTAAAACAAATAGAATAGCAATAGAACCCACTACAGGGATTTCTGATAGCTTTAATAACAAAATAGGACTAGAAGTTCTTGGACCCGATAAATCGTATACTATTAATTGGAATATTTTATTAAAATCAAAACACTAGTCCTAATACATGGTTAGTTAACCATACGTCATAAAATTTCAACTATAGTTCAAATAATTGTGGTAAGAACATGGATATTTCAGGAATAAAACTAATTAGCATCAACACTGCTACCATAATAAGTAAGAATGGCAATAGTGGTCGTATTACCTGAGTTACCGAAACCTTTGCAACACCACTACCTACAAAAAGTAGCGTTCCTACTGGAGGTGTACAAATCCCTATACTTAAATTCAGAACAATGACTATCCCAAAGTGAACAGGATCCATACCTAAAGCTATTACAACTGGTAAAAATATAGGTGTAAAAATCAACACTGCTGGAGTCATATCCATAAATGTTCCAATAATCAATAAAATAATATTGATTGCTAAAAAAATGGCAAATTTATTACTCAATGAATCTAGTAGAAACGAGCTGATCATTTCTGGAATGCCTTCAAAAGAAAACAGCCAAGACATCGCCATAGAAGTACAAATTAAAAACATGACTACCGCAGTTGTTTTTGCACTAGATAATAATACGCCCGAAAAATCTTTCATTTTCATATCGCCATACACTAAAGACAATATGGCCGCGTATAATACTGCAATCACAGAAGCTTCAGTAGCGGTAAAAATTCCAGCTACAATTCCACCTACCACAACTACTAATAATAATAAACTAAAAAAAGCTTTTCTAAAAAAGGTCCAAATTTCAAAGAACGTTGCACGTTTTCCTTTTGGATAACCTTTACTAATAGCGATAAATGCAACATATCCCATAATAGCTAATCCTAATAAGATACCAGGAAGGTAACCAGCAATGAATAAAGCAGCTACTGAAGCTGTACCACCACTTGCTAAGGCATATACGATTAGAATATTACTAGGAGGAATTAATAATCCTGTTGTTGAAGATGCAATGTTTACAGATGCACTTAAGGTTCTAGGATAACCTTCTTCCTCCATTCTGTCTGTCATAATACTTCCTATCGCAGATGCTGCTGCAAGCGCTGAGCCTGATATAGCTCCAAATAGCATGGATGCTAAAATATTGACATAAGCTAAACCACCTGGTAAACTCGATACTAAAGATTTTGCAAAATTAATGAGTCGAGTAGCTATACCACCACGTTTCATAATATCTCCTGCCAAAATAAAAAAAGGAATAGCTAGTAACGCAAAACTATCAATACCAATAGTCATTCGTTGCGCAATGGTTGTTATACCTGGTAATTTATCTATATTAAGTAACAGACTTAAAGTGGTAGCTATACCTATACTGTAAGCTACAGGTACTTTAAGTAACAATAAGACAAAGAAGCTCACAAACAATACTATAATACTTATAACTTCTATGCTCATAATTAAATTTCTTTTGTGTTATAAATATTGAATATGTGATATAAAGAAAAGCACATGATTAAAAAACCACTAAAAGGCATAATTGCATAAACATAACCTAAAGGTATTCTTAATGTACCTGAGAGTTGTTCTAAATGTAAGGTAGTATAGACTAAATTTAAGCCACCAGTAACCATAACGATAAGTGCAAATAAAAATATAAGTGCTTGAATAAGTACAGCCACCTTTTTTTGGTTAGAGCTAGAAAATTTTTGATATAAAAAATCCATGGATAAATGCTGTTTTTTTCCATTTAGATAAGCTGCCCCTAAGATGGTCATCCAGATTAGAGCAAAGCGTGCAAATTCTTCAGTCCATGTAAAAGATTTACCTAAAAGATATCTTGAAAATACTTGAAATAACACATCAAGTACTAAAAGTGCAAAAATCATAATCATGATCCACTCAAGGATTTTAAGCACTTTATTAAAAATAACGTCTACTTTACTCATTAGTTTTTATTTTTAATTTCATTGACTAGTGGTGCGATTTCAGGAAATTTTTCAATAAAATCTTCTAATACAGATTTTGATTTTTCTGCAAATAAAGATTTCTCAGGAATTATTATCTCCACACCAGCGGCTTTAGCGATTTTCATTGATTCTTCTACAGATTCATTCCAAAAGACTTTTTGTGCCTGGGCAGATTCTTCAGCTGCCTCTTGCACCCAAACCTTTTCTTCTTCCGATAACTTGTCCCAAAATTTAGTGCCTATTAACAGGATATCAGGTACTGAAGAATGTTGATCTAAAGTATAATATTTACTTATTTCATAATGATTTGAAGATACAAATGACGGTGGATTATTTTCTGCACCATCTACTACACCTTGCTGTATAGCCGTATATAGCTCACCGTAAGCTAATGGTGTTGCAGAACCACCCATAGAGTTCACCATATTAATGGCCATTTGATTATTCATTACTCTAATCTTTAATCCATCTAAGTCTTCTGGAGTTCTAATAGCTTTTTTGCTGGTATAAAAGCTTCTACTTCCCGCATCATAATAACAAAGGCCACGAAGCCAGAACTTAGATCCTTTTTCCAAAATAGATTTTCCTATATCACCTTCTAAAACGTCAAACTGATGTTGTTTATCTCTAAACAAGTATGGAATACCAAATAAGTTATATTCTGGCACAAAATTAGACAACGTTGCGGCACTCACCTTAGTAGCTGCTACAGATCCTATTTGTAATAACTCTAAAACCTCGCGTTCTGATCCTAATTGTGCATCGGGAAATATTTTAACTTTTAATGTGCCTTTTGATTTTTTTTCTAAAGCTTTCTGAAATTCTACAATTCCCTTATGTACTGGATGTGTTTGTGGCAAGGTATGTCCTAAGTATATCACCTTAGCTCCATAATCATTATTACAAGAAGATGTACATAGTACAAGAAATACTAAAAGTATAATCATTCTTACAGCGCTATGTCTCATGCATTTATTTTTATTATTACGATCTATTAACTGGTAATTAGATTAATCCATTTAAACATAAAATCAACTCAATTGAATTTATTTCAAAGATGTTTTCACGATTACTTGTAAAGGGTTGTCAACACATCTGGAAAAATGAGATAAGTAATTATTCCAATCAGTCTTAGTGATAAATTGTCCAGATTTTTTCCATCCAAATCCAGCGTAATATTCAATAATCTCAGATACTTTAGATTGAACATATAAATTACTTTCATCCTTTTTATCTGTTATGTATTTCTCAAAATCTACTAAGCCTTCTTTATCATTAAGCACAACTCCTTGACCCAAATCTGAATCGTCAAAAGGTTCCCAATAGCTCATCCAGCCTTCACTAGCATTAGTTGTAACTTCACCGTCTTGTTTATGAAGAGTGAGTCCAATTGACACATGTTCAGTACCGCTTAATTCCACACGGTATTTAGTTAAATTCTGTCCATAATCTAAAGATATATGCTTTCGCTCTTTGATTACATTTCCATTAACATCCCAATCTGCATAATCTAAAATAAAACTCGTGCGTATAGGACCATTAGTAATCGTTTTCCAAGCTGTAAAATTTTTAGAAACCGCATAAGTAGAGTCAGTCTTTACAGCAACACCTCCTACACCGCGACTTACACCTACATGGAAATTATCTAAACCTTCACCTATATCTTTATGATAAGCACCTTTTTCAATAACACCTCTAGCATACCATTTATTGATAATTGGGTACTCCACCCGTTTTAACCACGCATCGATTCCACTGGTTAATGTTCCTCCTTTAACTCCTTCTTCAACCATTTTTTGAGCCACAGGACCAAAGGTTCTGAAAGCTACTCTATTATTTTCCCAGGCATAATCATCTGTACGCTCTGGTACAAATCTAGAATAACACCTTATTAAGCTAGAGTCAATTTGTTTTTCTTCTACTAGATTAATGTTATAAGTCACCTCAGAATTTGCTGCTATCGCTGGCTGGAACAATATTGTTTTATTTGTCTTTCCTTCTATATCAGAATAGACGGTTTGTGAAATTAACACCTCGTTAGTTTGAGCGTTAACTACCTCTAAAGATTTTCTTTCTAAATCAATTTTTGTGACATCTACTTCAACCGTTTCAAATGCTCTATCAAAGTCTAAATTATTCTTAACGGTTACCGTTAGTACTGCTGATGATTTGTCAGTGCAAGAAAGTAGTACTATCGAAAGAATTAAAAAGATACCTTTTTTCATTTTATAATTCGTTTGATGGTTTACCTATTGTTGCTAGAATTCCACCATCTACATACAGAATATGTCCATTAACAAAATCACTAGCCTTTGAACCTAAAAAGATAGCTGCACCAGCTAAATCATCAGGATCACCCCATTTAGAAGCAGGCGTTCTGTTAATTATGAAATCATTAAAAGGATGGCCATCTACTCTAATAGGTGCTGTTTGTGCAGTTGCAAAATAACCTGGTCCTATTCCATTTACTTGAATATTAAAACGAGCCCATTCTGTTGCCATATTTTTAGTTAGCATTACTAATCCACCTTTTGCAGCAGCATAAGCACCTACGGTATTTCTACCTAATTGACTCATCATGGAACAGATATTAATAATTTTACCTTCTTTACGTTCCATCATGCCTTTCACCACATGCTTAGACACAATAAATGGGCTTACTAAATCAATATCTAATACTTTTTTAAAATCATCCACTTCCATTTCTACCAGCGGCGTACGTTTTATAATCCCTGCGTTATTTACTAAAATATCAATAGGGCCTACTTCTGATTCAATGGTGCTTACAGCGATTTTGACTGCATTTTCATCTGCCACATTAAATTTGTAGCCTACTGCGTTAATACCTTCTTTTTTGTAAGCTATCACCGCATCGTCTATTTTTTGCTGTGAGGAATTACCGTTAACGATTATGGTCGCACCAGCTTTTCCTAAACCCATAGCCATAGCCATACCTAATCCATGAGTACTTCCTGTTACTAAAGCTACCTTTCCTGTTATATTAAATAGTTCTTGTGACATATTATCTTAAGTCTGTAATTTTTGCAACATCCATATCATTATAATCTAAGTTCTCACCTGCCATTCCCCAAATAAACGTATAATTTGAAGTTCCAGATCCTGAATGTATAGACCATGGTGGAGAAATCACCGCTTGATGATTATGCATCCATATGTGACGTGTTTCTTGTGGTTGTCCCATAAAATGGCAGACCGCTTGATTTTCTGGTACGTCTAAATAGAAATATATTTCCATTCTACGATCGTGCACATGCGCTGGCATGGTATTCCATACACTACCCGTTTTTAATTCTGTCATTCCCATTTGCAACTGGCAAGTACTAATAATACCACCTATAATCATCTGACTTACCGTTCTATGGTTAGCCGTTTCCAGACTTCCTAATTCAATTTTATTAGCCTCTGCTAAACTTGTTTTTTTAGTAGGAAAACTTTTATGTGCTGGAGCAGAATTGATGTAAAATTTTGCAGGATTACTAGCATCATCACTTTTAAAAACAACTTCTTTTACACCTTTACCTATGTATAATGCATCTTTATGCTCAATGACAAACGTATCTCCATCAACCAAAACACTTCCTGTTCCTCCTACATTAATTATCCCTAACTCACGACGCTCTAAAAAATAGTCTGCTTTTAAAGGGTCTATAGTTTCTAGTTTTAAATCTGATGAAGTAGGTACGGCACCACCAGCCATGTAGCGATCATAATGTGTATAGACAAACTTCACCTTACCAGGTTGCATCAAATCTGGAATTAAGAATTCCTCTCTTAACTGTTCTGTATCATATTGCTTTACAGCTTGTGGGCTTGAAGCATAACGTGTTTCAAATGTTGTTGACATATTATATTATTTGTTTTTTAGTCATCTTTAAGAGCAGTCTATAGGTTGTAATTATGAACTGCGCTCAAAAAGACCGTTTCAATATTTATTTAAAGTGATCTTCTAATACCTAGTTCTAAACCGCGTAATTCAGCCAGACCACGTAAACGTCCTATTCCTGAATATCCTGGATTAGTCTTCTTTTTTAAATCATCTAGCATTTTGTGACCATGATCAGGTCTAAATGGCATGCGCAAATCTTTGCGACCTGCTTTCACTCGTTTTTGTTGCTCTAGAACTAGAGCTTTCATCACCGCGTACATGTCTACATCACCTTCTAAATGATCTGCTTCATGAAAATTACCGTCATCATCACGTTTTGTCGCTCTCAAATGAATAAAATGAATACGGTCACCTAAACGTTTTACCATACCGGCTAAATCATTATCTGCCCTTACACCAAATGAACCTGTACAAAATGTCAGTCCATTATTGCAACTTTTTACAGCTTCATAAAGATCTACTATATCTTGCTCTGTGCTCACTACACGAGGCAATCCTAGAATAGGAAATGGTGGATCATCAGGATGAATGCACATGAGCACACCAGCTTGTTCAGCAGCAGGAATAATTTCTGATAAAAATGAAAAAAGATGTGCTTTTAATTCTTTAGGTCCTATATTATTATAGGTCGCTAGAATTGTATTAAATTTTTCTAGGGTATATCCTTCTTCTGCACCTGGTAAACCAGCAATAATATTTCTTACTAAGGTTTTCTGATCTTGATCAGAGGCATTTTTTAAATACTGTGCTGCGGCTTCTTTTTGTTTTTCTGTATAATCATTTTCTGCACCTGGTCGCTTTAATAAAAATAATTCAAATGCCGCAAATGCCGCCGCTTCAAAACGCAACGCCGTAGACTTATCCTCTACTTCATAATCTAAATTAGTACGCGTCCAGTCCAAGACAGGCATGAAATTATAACACACTATATCAATACCGCATGCTCCTAAATTTAAAAGAGTTTGTTTGTAATTTTCAATATAGGTTTTATAATTACCCGTTTTAGTTTTAATGTTTTCGTGAATGGGCACACTCTCTACTACAGACCAGGTTAAACCTACATTTTCAATTTCAGCTTTACGTTTTTTAATATCTTCTATGGTCCAGACTTGTCCATTAGGAACATGATGTAATGCTGACACGATACCTGTCGCACCTGATTGTTTGATATCTAAAAGAGAAACTGGGTCATTAGGACCGTACCATCTCCATGTTTGTTCTAATTTCATTATGTTATATTAATTACGCTTTTGCGCAAGCGTGATTCTAATCCATTTACACACCACTATAAGCACTGAATCCACCATCAATAGGAACGACTATTCCAGTGATAAATGCAGCACCATCATCGCACAACCACTTTACGGTACTTACTAAATCATCTGGAGTACCATAACGCCCCATAGGAGTCTGACTGATGATTTGCTCACCACGTGGCGTGGCAGAACCGTCACTATTAGTCAATAGTGCTCTATTCTGGTCTGTCAAGAAAAAACCTGGAGCGATAGCGTTAACACGAATTCCCACTTTTGAAAAGTGGACTGCAAGCCACTGTGTAAAATTTGAAACAGCTGCTTTTGCACCGCTATAGGCTGGTATCTTAGTTAGTGGTGTAAAGGCATTCATCGAGGATATGTTTAAAACACTACATCCATCACGACCTACCATATCTTGAGCAAAAACTTGTGTAGGAATCAGTGTGCCTAAAAAGTTGAGATTAAAAGTAAATTCAATTCCTTTAGGGTCTAAATCAAAGAATGTTTTAAATCCTTCAGTAGCGTTTTCTAAATCTTCTGGTTCTAAAAACGGATTGCTAGTCGTCCCTAAAGGATGATTTCCACCAGCACCATTGATTAAAATATCACATGGACCATAAGCTTCATTGATGACTTTTTTTGCTTCAACCAGCGACTCTTTTTCTAAAACATTTGCCGCTACACTTATAGCGCTTCCACCGTTTTTATTAATAACATTAGCTACTTGATCTGCTGCTTCTTTTTTTAAGTCCAGTACAGCAATATGATGACCTTGTTTAGCTAATTCTACTGCCATAGTACTGCACAACACACCACCAGCTCCTGTTAATACAATTGTTTTGCTCATTTATTATTATGATGTTTTATTGAATAGATTTAAAAAACTAAAGTTACTAGCCAAACAGAAAGATTGTATCCTGTTCTATCTTGTTTAAACGACACATATTTCGCATAACATTTTAGCAATCAAAATTTTAATACAAACAACAATCTTAAAAAACCATCCTTACAATAAATCTTTGAAAGAATGAGACCATTACTTCATGGGAAAATGGAAAAAACATACCATCCATATACCTTACGGTTTACAATTACAGTTATTTGTGATATTCAAATAAACACCTGACAGTCAACTAATAAAATAGTACCGCTTTCGCGAAAGCGAAAAAGCCATAAGAATACTGCGACAAATAGCTCACCTAGAAATTCAAGCTCAGCTCCTAGTTTAAAAAGTTATCATCTAAAACTAATGATCAACACCATACTAGAATAGTATTTCAAAAATGACTATTATCAAGTATCACGAGTTCAAATAGCTTTATTAACTAAAATAGTCATGATAGTACAGGATTAAAACATAAATATCAACAACTAAATTTGATAAAAAGGTGGATATCTATTCCGTGCATAAATGGATGATAGCACCATGAGATGCGTAAACATTTAAGACCTGTGGTTGAGATGAACTGTTTATGAATCAGGAAGTGAATGCTATGATTGAATTTACAAATACTCATCTATCTTAAGAATTAAGATTATCATGCCTGTAAACTATAAATTTATCAACGACATTTTTAAAAATAAAGCATTAATTATCAGAAATTTAATGTTGCTAACTCTATTAGCACACTCTAGTATCACCCGAGCTCAAAATGTCAATCAAGATATAAATACTGGCGCATTTCAAGAATTAGAACATAAAAAGTCTCTTATAAAAACAGGAGATAAAAAAGCAGTCATAGCTTATCAACGGCTTATTGAAAAAGCAGATTCCTTATTAACCATAGAACCATTTTCTGTAGTTCATAAAACAGGTGTTCCACCTAGTAATAGCAAGCACGACTACATGAGTATAGGTCCATACTGGTGGCCTAATCCTGAAACAGAAAACGGTTTGCCCTACATCAGAAAAGATGGAGAAATAAACCCAGAAACTCGTAATAATTTTACAGATTTTGTAGAGAAGAAAAACTTTATAGATGCCATAGGTGAGTTAACAGAAGCATATTATTTAAGTGATGAAAAGAAATATGTCCATAAAGGTATAGAATTGATTAATGTGTGGTTTCTAGATGACGCTACTAAAATGAATCCTAATGTAAATTATGGTCAGTATGTGCCAGGTAAATCTATAGGAAGATGTTTTGGCATTATAGAATTTTCTGGACTTAAAAACATTACTAGATTTTTACAATTAGCAAAATCAAGAAATACCCTAGATAAAAATACGGAAAAAGGTATGCACCAGTGGTTTACAGATTATTCAAACTGGTTGCAAAACAGTAAATTAGGTAAAGAAGCTCAAACCAGAGAAAACAATCATGGTACACATTATGATTTACAGTTACTAGACATTTTATGGTATTTAAATCAAGAAGACGCTGTTAAAGAACACCTCACCACCATAACTAAGTCAAGGATTTTTAGTCAAATAGAACCTGATGGTAGTCAACCTCTAGAATTAAAAAGAACTAAATCATTTTCTTATTCCACCATGAATTTACATGGATTTATAAAATTAGTGCGATTAGGGGAAAAAGTAGGAGTTCATTTATGGAGTTTTCAATCTGAAGATGGTAGAAGTTTAAAGAAAGCTTATCAATACATGGTACCTTATCTCACAAAAGAAAAGGAATGGAAATACAAACAAATTTCAAGCATTAAAAGTTCTGAAGGTAAGTTAATAGAAGATTTAAATTATGTAAGTCAAACATTAAAAGACTACTCTTTTGACCATATCCTTGCGCAATTACGTCAACAAAATTATAGCCATTAAGCACTGAGGTATCATGAGTAAAACACTACTATCATTACTTCTTATCACTTCAATATTAGTATCCTGTCAGGAATCTAAGACGGTCTCAGATTCAAAAAGCGCAATCAGTCTAGAAGAAGGATTTAAAAACCCACCTAATGATGCAAAAGCTAGAACCTGGTGGCACTGGATAAGCGGTAATGTATCTAAATCTGGAATTACTAAGGATCTAGAAGCCATGAAAGAGGTGGGAATTCAAGAAGCTCAATTATTTAATGTGCATTTAGGTTTTCCACAAGGTCCTGTGAAATATTTAAGTGAAGAATGGCTGGACTTATTCAAATTTGCTGCGCAAGAAGCGAGGCGTTTAGACTTAGAATTAGCATTTCACAATAGCGCTGGCTGGTCGTCTTCTGGAGGACCATGGGTTACAGAAGAAAATGCAATGCAAACCGTAGTTTTTAGTGAACTTAAAGTTGAAGGTGGAAAAGAAATAAAAACACAATTACCTCTACCAGAAACAAAGTTAACTTATTATAAAGATATTGCGGTTATAGCATTTCCGAAACCTAGGAAAACTCAAAAAATAAATGGACTGGATTATAAAATCCTATCAGAACGTGTGCGCAATCATTTATTACCAGATACAAAAACAATTCCTGAAGCTGCTATAATTTCTAAAAAGAGCGTCATTAACCTAACTGCTGAAGTAACAGAATCAGGTATTTTAGAATGGAATGTACCTGAGGGCAATTGGATAATTCTACGTTTAGGTCATACACCTATAGGAACACAAAATCGTCCAGCACCACCAGAAGCAAGAGGCCTAGAAGTAGATAAAATGAGTAAAACCGCAGTAGACGCTTACTGGCAAGGCGGCGTACAACCCATCATTAATAAGCTTGGCGATTTAGTAGGCACAACGGTTAATAACTGTTTAATTGATAGTTATGAAGTAGAAACTACTAACTGGACAGCTGGTTTTGAAACTCAATTTAAGCATTTAAGAGGTTATGATTTAACCACTTATTTACCTACCCTAGCAGGTTATTATATAGAAAGTGGTGAACTATCAGAGCGTTTTCTATGGGATTATAGAAGAACCATAGGTGATTTAATTGCTGAAAATTATTATGCTCATTTTGCAACTTTATGTCATAAAAACGGCATGCAATTTTCTGTAGAACCCTATTGGGGACCGTTTGATAATATGCAAGTAGGCGCGACAGGAGATATTGTGATGTGTGAGTTTTGGAGTGGTGGCTATCCATTTTTTGATTCACCTAAATTTGTGTCCTCTATAGCTCATTTAAACGGTAGTAGCATCATAGGTGCCGAAGCTTTTACAGGAATAGGTGGCTGGGACAAGCACCCAGCAGACCTTAAGTCCATAGGTGATAGAGCCTGGTCAGAAGGTATTACACGTTTTATTTTTCATACTTATGTACATCAACCTTGGGATGTTGCGCCAGGTATGGCCTTAAGTTATCATGGCTTTGATTTTAATAGATTAAATACCTGGTGGTCACAAAGCAAAAGCTATATGGACTACCTCGCTCGCTCTCAGTACTTATTACAACAAGGTGAAAATGTGGCAGACGTATTAGTCTTTACGGGAGAATCATCGCCTAACATAGGTTTTATAAAGCCTGAAATTAAAGAAATGGGCTTTGACTATGATTTAATAGGTGCAAACAAGTTAAGAGATTTAACCGTTAAAGATGGAATGATTCACTCATCTGTAGGTAATACATACAGTGTTTTATTATTGCCAGATTCTAATTTTATAATACCAGAAACTCTAGAAAAAATAAAAGAACTGGTTGATGGTGGCGCACAAGTAATAGGAAAAAAACCGATGCAATCGCCTAGCCTCACTAATTATCCCTTATGCGATGATGAAGTAGCAAACTATGTGGATCAATTATGGGGAAATGGCTTAATTAAGGACATTCCTTTAAAAACTCTTTTAGCACAAAAAACAGTCGACTTTAGAATTGAAAGCAGTGATAACACTGACCTTAGTTTCATTCATAGAAAGACTAAAGAGGCCGATATTTATTTTATTGCTAATTCCAGAAAAGAAACTAGAGACATCATCGCGCGTTTTAGAGTATCAGGAAAACAACCAGAATTATGGAATTCAGAAAAAGGAACTGCAGTAGACGCCGTTGTTTTTAAAGAAAATAAGGATGGGACTACCTCAGTTCCTTTACAATTAGGTCCAGAAGAATCTGTATTTGTAATATTTAAAAAATCAGTAAATAAAAAACACGTAGTAACCACTCAACTAGACTTAGAGCAACCTCAACCACAGCCATTATCTCAATTAAAGATTATAAAAGCAAGCTATGGTACATTCTTACAGGAAGGTTTAGTGGATATTACAGATCAAGTAAATAATGAAATTAAAAACGGTAGATTAGATTTTAAAATGACACGTGCTTTTTGTGATTGTGATCCTGCCATGGGCTATAAGAAAGAATTCCGGATGGAATACCTCATAGGAGATACTAAAAAGCAATTATTTGCAGAAGAGCGTGAACAAGTAACCATTAACGCAGGTGATGAAAAATTAAAAGTACTTAAAGCGGTATTTGGAAAATTTAAAGGTGAAACTACAGGTATACCTCAACATTATAAAACTTATGATGTCACACAGGAGTTGAAAAACCTAGTAGCAACTGGAAATTATAATATACCAGTAACTGATTCATTAATCCACGATAAAATTCCTGAAGGTGATAACACCACGCTTAAAATAACGTTCACTACAGATGGAGAAGAACGCACCATACACGTGCCTAAAGATCAAGTGCTCAAGCTATCAAAAGAGGAATCTCAACCAGAATTAGTTTATAAACATGATGCTATTTATTGGGTCACGCCATACGCAGGTCATCTCCACTATACTCGTGCTTCTGGAGAATTGAACACGGTTACAGCACTAGATATACCTCAACCTATGGATCTTTCTAGTAGTTGGGATGTTGAGTTCGCTTTCGCGAAAGCGGAATCTATCAAAGAAAAATTTACTCCGCTAATATCATGGTCTCTTCATGAAAATCCAGTCATTCAACATTATTCTGGTACAGCCACCTACACTAAAGTAATTGATTTAATTGAAGACCAATTACAACCAGAGAATCGACTAGAACTGGACTTAGGAAGTGTTAGTGTGATTGCTGAGGTGATGGTTAACGACCAAAAAATCGAAACTTTATGGAAAGCACCTTACAGAGTTGATATTAGTAATTATCTCGTAAAGGGAGAAAATAAAATCAACATAAAAGTAACTAACTTATGGCCTAACCGGTTAATAGGCGATGAAAAATTAGAATTAGATTTTGAGCGTAGAGGTAATAAAATAAAACGGTTGCCAGATTGGTTAATAAACGATACAAAACGCCCTAGCACAAGAACCACGTTCCCATCATGGAAACACTGGAACAAGGAGGATGAGCTCAAAACTTCTGGACTTTTAGGACCGGTAAAAATTCGATTTTATAAAAATATCAAACTTTAAAATGGTGATGAGTAAACAGATTTTTAAAACACTTTTGATTTGTTTTTGCTTTATAGGATGTGCATCTAAAACTAAAGATGTAAAAGCAACCATGGAAGAGCCTAAAATGGTGGACTATTTTGCTGATAATGGATTTGGAAACGCAGTTGCCCTAGTGCAACATCCATCGGGTGTTTACCACAAAGGCATTACTTATGTAGCTTATCAAGGTGCTTTAGAAGATCCGTATGTAGCGTCTTATAATCATAAAACTAAAGAATGGAACGGTCCATTTAAAGCTGGGATTAGTGAAATGGGGAAAGATCCTAATCGCAAAAAAAGAATAGACAACCATGGTAAGCCAGCTATTTTAATTGATGATGCAGGCTATATTCATATTGCTTATGGAGGTCATGGAGGTAGACCTGAAGATGGTCATAATCCACTAGGAAATCATCATTATGGGAAAAACTTACATGCGGTTTCTAAAAAACCACTGGATATTTCAGAATGGGAAACACTAGATAATATTTCAATATTCGGTACCTACAGTCAGTTTGTAAAAATGGATAATGGAGATATATATCTATTTTATCGTCATGGAGCTCATAGAAGCAATTGGGTATATGAAAAATCAACTGATCATGGTAAAACTTTTGAAGCACCAGTTTCTTTTTTAAAGCATAAAAGAAGAACTGATGTGGAAGCTGAAGATTCTTGGTATCCATGGGTGAGTAAAGGCAACGGTGACGATATTATCGTTGCTTTTGATTATCATATTTGTAGAGATCATAATAATTCACAGGACGATAGAGGTCATATTCCAGAGCGTCATCATTTATATTACATGGTATTTAATACTAAAACAGAACAATGGAAAAATGTTGAAAATGAACCTTTGGTGATGCCATTAACTAAAGAACAAGCAGACGAAAAAGCCTTAGTTAAAAGAATACCTAACGACTGGACATTTCAAGGAATCGTAGATGTAGATGCTGATGGAAATCCACACCTAGGTGTGTTAGTGGGACCAGATATAAATGCAAAAAGAAGTGGTCCTAAACAAATGCAATATTTTAGGTGGAATGGTGAAGAATGGTGGCAAGGTAATACATCTAACTTCCCTCGTGGTAATGGTGATATAGAAGTCACATCTACTACAGAAGTGAGTTTCTATCTTGAACATAAAAATGATGATGTAGGAGAAATAAGTAGATGGGATAGCTATGATGGTGGTACATCTTTTAAAAAGAAAATCGTTTTTTTAGAACGTAATCATTCAGGATTTGCAATTTCTGCTCTTATTGATAATCCACATCCTGATGCTAGAATTATAGTTGCAGAAAATGAAGAAAACTCAGATTATAGAAGAATGTATCTTGTAGGAGATAATGGCCCAATTACACGTTCTAAAATTGAAACTCAAGTATTAAAGAAATAGTATTTAAATGAAAAATACTCCTTTTACATTCATCATTTTACTCCTATTTGTTTTTTCATGTAAAAATGAAAAACATACAGCAATAAAGTTTAAGTCTTCTAATCCTAATGTCCTTTTCATAGCTGTTGATGATTTAAATACGTGGATAAGTCCTATAGATAATTTTACTAGTGTAAAAACACCCAATTTTGATAGACTAGCTTCCTTGGGAATTACTTTTACAAATGCGCACGTGCAAGCGCCACTTTGTGGTCCATCTCGAGCTTCTATTATGACAGGTTTGCGTCCATCTACCACAGGGATTTATGGAATGACACCAGATGATAAAATCAGAAGACCAGGAAACCCAGCAACAAAAGATATTACATTCTTGCCCGAGTATTTTGAAAAACAAGGATATCATACCATGGGAATAGGTAAACTTTTTCACATTCATGCTCCAGATGGTGTGTTCTATGAATCTGGTGGTCGTGTTAAAGGCTTCGGTCCGTATCCTGAAAAACGTTTTGTCTGGGATGGTTTTGGGAAAGGTATTAAAGGAACTCACGGTAGAACCAGCACAGATTGGGGCGCCTTTCCTGAGAACGATAGCTTAGTGCCAGACCATCAATCCGTAAATTGGGTTGTGGAGCGATTAAATAGAACTTATGATAAGCCATTTTTTATGGGCTTAGGTTTTTTACGTGTACACGTACCACTTTATGTTCCTCAAAAATGGTTTGACATGCATCCTTTAGAAGGAATAGAAACACCACCTTATTTAAAAGATGATTTAAAAGATATTCCACCAGTAGGATTAAAAATCAACGACTTACCCATGATGCCATCTACAGAATGGGCTAAGGAAACTGGAGAATGGAAAAAAATAATTCAAGCATATTTGGCATGTATGAGTTATGTCGATTATGAATTAGATCGTGTTTTAGATGCTTTAGAACAAAGTAATTATGCAGATAATACGATTATAGTATTGTGGTCAGATCACGGTTATCGCTTAGGCGAAAAAGGGACTTTTGCAAAACATGCGTTATGGGAAACCGCTACAAAAGCACCACTTATAATTGCAGGACCTAATGTACCTAAAGGTAAAAAAATAGATACACCAGTAGAAATGTTGTCCATTTACCCAACACTTTTAGAGCTTAGTAACTTACCTGCCTATTCTAAAAATGAAGGAACAAGTTTAGTGAACATCATGCAAAATAATGAAGTTATTAATGATGGTTATGCCCTTACAACCTTTGGGATGAATAACCATTCCATAAAAAAAGACGGCTATAGATACATACGATATGAGGATGGCAAAGAAGAATTTTACAATCACAGAGTAGATTCAAATGAATGGCATAATGAATCTAATAACCCTAAGTATAAAATTCAGATAGAGGCATTAAAAAAACTTTTACCAGTTGAAAACGCAAACTGGGATGAAGCATCTAATTATACATTTCAACCTTATTTTGTCGAGCAAAAAAAGCGAATGAATAGTAAAAAACAAAAGGAAAATTAGAACTGTTAAATAGAGTCTCAAAAAATGGAATCAATAATAATGACAGATAAAGCCATGTTTATGCTAAAACTAAGTCAATTATTTAAAGCGATAATTGTTGTGCTATTTTTACCATTAATGAGTTGTAATGACAAAGACAAATCAAACCATGCAGAAAAGCAATTTGAAATAATAAGTGATGTAAAACCCAATATTATATTCTATCTATCAGACGACCAAGATGTTTATGATTACGGTTGCTATGGTAACAAGAAAGTAAATACTACAGCAGTAGATCGATTAGCAAAAGAAGGAATGCTATTTACAAATGCATTTACTGCACAAGCGATTTGCGCACCTAGTCGGTCTCAAATTTTCACTGGACTATATCCTCTAAAAAATGGATGCTTTGCAAATCATACAGCTACTAAACCAGACATTAAAAGTGTGACTGAACAGATGAAAGAATTAGGCTATGAAGTTGTTTTAGCCGGAAAAAGTCATGTAAAACCTGATAGTGTTTATAAATGGGACAAGGAATGGGCTCCAGTTCCTAAAAAGGATGTGCCCAGAGAATATATACCATTAGATAGTATAGAAGATTATTTCAAAACGGCTAAAAAACCGTTTTGCATGTTCATCACATCAAAATATCCACATGGTAAATATTTTGATGTAGAAAACCCAAATGCAACAGACCTTAAATTTTATCCTTTTAATTCACATAAAAAAAGTGATAAAGCATACGTTAAAAGCAAAGCAGGCTATTACCGAAGTATTGAGGAAGACAATACGCAATTGGAAAACATTTTAAAATTAGTTGACAATTATTTAGACAAAAACACACTTTTCATATACAGTGCAGATCATGGTGTTTCAGGAAAGTTTACAGTTAAAGATATAGGCTTAAAAGTACCCTTTGTAGTACGATGGCCTAATGTTATTAAAGCAGGTTCTACATCAAATCAGTTGATTCATTATACAGATGTCTTACCTACTTTTTTAGACGTTGCAGGCGGTAAGGCAACACACGATTTGGATGGGAAAAGTATTGTCCCATTATTTAAAGGAAAAGACGATGAAATCAACAGGTATGTATATGGTGTAAGAACCAATCAAAACATTCTAAATTCTGAAATTTTTCCATCTCGAATGATTCGGGATAAGCGCTTTAAATACATCAGAAACTTTAATTCAATTGAAGTAGTTGAAAAAAATCTCACAGGAAAGCCAAATGTAGATTTCTTTTTAAGACGTGGTTCAGAGAAATTTAAAAACGAACCCTTTGAGGAATTATATGATTTGGAGAAGGACCCATTTGAGCAACAGAATTTGGCTCATAATACAGAATTGAAAGTCGTTAAAGAAAGATTAGTAAGAGACCTATTTACATGGATGGGTGAACAAGGTGATTTTTTAAAAGAAGAACTAGGCAGTATGCCTATCATTACACCTAAAGGAAATAAAGGATTTAAATTAGACCAAGACACACCTAGACGCAAAATTCCCGATTCCTTGAAAAACACTTTGGAGAAAGGCGATTATACTGTAATTGAGTATTGGTAAAAAAAATCATAAAATGAAAAAAATCTTTATATACATATTGGGTTCGGTAATCATTTTCATGTCTTGCAAAAATGAAAAAGAGAAAACCGTTGAGAAACAAGATCAAAAACCAATGAACATTCTCTTTATTGCCATTGATGATTTACGACCTGAATTAGGTTGCTATGATGCGCGACAGGTAAAGTCACCAAGCATCGATAAACTGGCAAAAGAAGCTATCGTTTTTGACCGCGCTTATTGCAATATTCCCGTTTGCGGCGCTTCAAGAGCAAGTTTGCTTACAGGTATTCTACCTACTAAAACACGTTTTATAGATTTTAGAGCAAAGGCCGAAGAAGACGTGCCGAATGCCAAAACATTGCCAGGTATTTTTAAAGATGCTGGCTATACCAGTATTTCTAACGGAAAGATTTTCCATTATAACAAAGACGCTCAGGAAGCTAGTTGGAGTCGAAGTCCATGGATGCCAGATGGAGGACACAGAGTGAGTCATGACCCTACCACTACTGAAGTATTAACGAAATCAGGGAATGGTCGTGTTTACGAAGCTCCAGAAGTAGATAATAGTGCTTATCCTGATCATAAAATAGCACAAAAAACCATTAATGATTTACGGGAACTCAAAGCATCAGGAGAACCCTTTTTTATGGCTTGTGGTTTTTTTCGTCCTCATATGCCTTTTTACGCACCAAAAAAGTATTGGGATTTATATGATAGAGATTCAATTGAAATAGCAGACAACCGTCATTTACCAGAAAATGCGCCTGAATTATTACGTGGAAGTGGCGAATTCAAATCCTATAGTTTTGGATCATATAAACCTAATACCGAGGAATTTCATAAAATGATGCGTCATGGCTATTATGCCTGTGTAAGTTATGTAGATGAATTGGTAGGTGAGGTAATTAGTGAACTTGAATCCCTTGACTTAGCAGAGAATACGATTGTAGTAATATGGGGAGATCACGGTTGGCATCTAGGAGAGCACGAGTTTTGGGGAAAGCACAATACTTTGCACAATGCGTTGCAAGTGCCGCTGATTATAAAAGTACCAAGGAAAGTTAAAGGACAGCATAGTAAAGCTTTGGTAGAGACTGTTGATCTATATGCGACTCTTTGTGATTTAGCTAATTTAGAGACACCTGATTATATAATGGGAAAGAGTTTTAAATCAGTTCTAGATAACCCTAAACAATCGTTTAGAGAAAATATTTATGCGCGTTTTAAGAAGGCTGATGCAATTGTAACGGAAGATTTTACTTATTCATTATACGAAAATGGCGATGAGATGTTATACAACCGTAAATTAGATCCAGATGAGAACAAGAATGTCGCAGCAGATGATACTTATAAAGATAAGCTTGAGGACATGCGAAAAGCTCTCAAAATAAGGCAAGAACAAGCACGCAGTTATAGATAAAGGAATTCGTTATAAATGAAACTGAATTTAATCAAATGATAGATAATAGAAAAATAGCAACAAATTTAAATTATATCGGTCTTCTAATTCTTTTCTTAGCCATCGTTAGCTGTAAAAACGAAGAAAAGAGCATCGCTACTAAGAAAGAAAAACGACCCAATATTATATATGTTTATGTGGACCAACTCAGTGCTAATATGATGAGTAATGCTGGTAATGATTATTTAAAAACACCAGCATTAGATTATATTGCTCATAACGGTATTCGTTTTACTAGGGCTTATACAACAAATCCTGTATGCTCACCGGCAAGAGTTAGTTTAATGACAGGTCGCTTCCCTAGTTATTTTAAAGATGATAAAGAGAATGAGGTTAGAGAGAATAGAGGTTCTATGATGATTCCCACTGTCACTGATGAAGTGAAACGTACAACGATTGCTGCGCACCTCAAAAAGGCAAATTATGACTTGTATTTTGGAGGAAAAGAACATTTGCCAAAATCATTGACACCAGCAGCACTTGGTTTTAATAAATTCAGTAATGATGAAAGAGGTGAGTTAGTTAAGAAAGCTGCAGATATCATTAAAGAAAATCATGAAAATCCATATTTCATGGTAGTGTCGTTAATAAACCCGCATGATATATGTTACATGGCATTACGAGAAAAAGCAACCAGTAAAAATGACGCCATTCTCCTCAAACGAGCTAAAGTCGAGTTAGCCACATTAGATAAAGCCATGAAAATTCCAGAAGGTGTTAGCAAAGAAGAATTTTATGCTAGTTATTGTCCGCCATTGCCAGTAAATTATGAACCTCAAATTGATGAACCTCGAGCAGTAAAGAATTTAATTGACAACAGACCGTTTCGTAAAAACGCTAGAGAACATTTTACAGATCAGGACTGGAAACATCATAGGTATGCGTACCATCGTTTAACTGAAGTTATGGATAAGGAAATACAAGTACTTTTAGATGCTATAAAAAACAGCGGACAAGAAGAGAATACACTTATAATTTTTTCAAGTGATCATGGTGATATGAGCGCAAGTCATCGCATGGAACATAAATCTACATTGTATGAGGAATCTGCAAATATCCCATTTATGGCGATGTGGAAAGGTCATATTCCCAAAGGTCAAATCAATGAGAAAAACTTAATCTCAAACGGACTGGATTTACTTCCAACGATATGTGATTATGCTGGTATAGAAGGTGTTTCTGATCATCGCGGTAGAAGCTTGCAACCACTATTTCAAGGTGAAGATGTGTCATGGAGAGAAACATTAGGTGTGGAAAGTGAAATAGGTAAAATGGTGGTTGATCAACACGGTTTTAAATATATGCGCTATGATGTTGATGGAATTGAAGAACAGTTGTTAAATTTAGATCTAGACCCTTTTGAAACTACGCACTTTACTGATGATTTAAGATTTAAAAGTGATTTAGAACGATTAAGAAAGATATACCAAACGGAATGGTTCAAGTAATTAAAAAACGAATCACCTGATAAAAAATAATGCCTATGAAATGTAATGGTTTAAATCAAAACATCGTACTTATTGGGTTAGTACTGCTTGTTACTTTTAAAATGACTAGTCAGGTTAAAGAACGTCCATTTATTTTAGTAACTGCTGATGAACGTCATCAAATACTTGAAAAAATAGAGACTCAAGATTGGGCAAATGACATCTTTACTGAATTAAAAGAAAAAGCAGATTTTCAAGTTAAGACCTTCTATAAAAACCCTAAAACTTATTTAGAAAAATTACCATTTAACTGGTCTGAAGGTAATAAAAATGACTTCCCACCTTTTTATAAAACTTACCATATAGAAAACGGTATCCAAAAAAATCTAGATAATGCCACAGATAAGGAACAGAAATATATGGAATTATTAGATCAATACTTGCAAATCGCAATTGATTGCGGTATGATGTATTATTTCACACAAGATGAGAAATATGCCTATCTGGCAAGTAGTATTCTGTATTCTTTTACAAAATCCGTTCAAAAATCTGAAGTTTCAGATTGGCGTGGTAGAGGTGGCTGGTTATTCCCATATGATGGCTTTAGAGAAGTACGTGTTTTAGGTTACAAGGTGCCTTTAGTTTACGATTTCACAGGTTCTTATCTTAAAAAAGGAGGAAAATCATTTGACATTATAAAAAACAGAAAAGTAGATTTCCCTATAAATGAACTACAAGATGTTTGTAGAACCTATGCAGATATTTCAATTAACTATGGTCATACAGGTTCTAACCATTCAGTATTAGAATCAACAAGTTTAGTATATAATGCTTTAGCCATGGATGATGAAAAAGAGCGTCATACTTTATTATCTTACTTTTTAACTGAAAATACCGAGAATCAAGATGCCATCAACGTCATGTATAAAAAGTATAAAAAGAAAGGTGATATATGGCCAGAGACTTCGCAGTATTTAAATCATTCTACGGCCATTTTAGCTAAATTATTGCTAGTGGTTAATAAGTATGATCCATCTTTAAAATTGGGAGAAAAATATCAAAATATCTTGTTTGCATTACCTAGATTGGACTATTTCGTATATCCTAATAACGAAATTATAAGATGGGGAGATGGACACCGAACTTCTCATGCACCTTACGAGGCTTATGAAAATGCATATATCCTTTCTAAAATGGATGGCCTAGAGGAGTTACAACATAAATATGCGCCACTTATCAAAGGTGCCATGAATAGCGGAAAATATAATCGAAAAAGCCCAGAAGCCTTATTTTGGTATAGTGATGATATGAATCAACAAGTCGCTAAGATTGATTTACCTAGAACCGATAGAGTGTATCACGCAGGTATTGTGTTACAACGCAATTTAAGTAGTACTAATAATCCTAAAGATGGATTAATGTGTTTTGTAGGTGGTGCACACATGGTTCATGGTCATGCCGAAGGAATGAATATTGAATTGTACGGAGAAGGTCAGGTCTTAGGAGCAGATCATGGGCGTAAACGATATGGAAAAGATCTTCATGAGAATTATTCAAGATTATTTGCAGCACATAACACGGTCATTGTTAATGGAAGCTCTCAAGGAGAAGGTGGATGGGTTAATTTAGGAATAAATTCAGTGGAACTCATTTCCATGGAACCAAACTTAGGTGAAGAAGCAGTCTCACCATTCCACTCCTATAGTCAAACCAGTTTTGAAGACGATAAAGGTGAAAAAGCTGAAGCGACTCAAGAACGTACTTTGGCTTTAATTCGAACGTCACCTACCACCGGTTATTATGTTGATGTATTTCGTTCGAAATCTAAGCTTATCAATCAATATCATGATTACTTGTATCACAATATAAGTGACACACTCGTTTTTAAAAATAACGACATGGTATTTAAACAAACACCTTATCGTTATGTGGCAAATGCTAACGGAAAATGGAAACAAAATAAAGAATATAGAAATCCAGGATGGCATTTTTTTAAAAACGTATGGTCATCAGAAACATATGACAAAGATGTTAAGGCTACATTTAAGACTGAAAAATTACGTACAGGAAGCATTTTTATGCAGCTTCATGTTCTAGGTTTCAATAATAGGGAATATACTAAAGTAAAAGCACCTACAACATTTGAGTCGCCAAAACCATATGACAGCTTACCTACCCCAACATTGGTAATTCGTAATTATGGTGAGACTTGGAAAAACCCTTTTGTTGTGGTTTATGAGCCTTTCAATGAAAATGAAAGAGCTACAATACAATCAGTAGAAAAATTAGAAGAAAATGGTTTTTATAAAGGTTTAAAAATTATAAGTCATACACCTACAGAAAAGTTGATTCAATATGTTGTAACCCAATCAAAAAATGAAATATTTCAAGATGAAGTATTAGGAATTTACTTTAAAGGTACTTTTGCAATAATCTCCTTGAAAGAAAATAAAAGTTTGCACAGTATTTACATTGGTAATGGAGACAAGCTCATCTATAAAAATGAAACGATAGTTACAGATGCTAGCAAAACCTATTATAAGACTTATTAACGCCACTTTATGCTACGAAATGTAATAACCAAATACTTATCGCTATTCTTAGTTTTAATATTACTTTTTGGTTGTCAGTCAAAAAAAGAAATCACCTTACTTTTTGTAGGTAGTTTTACGGATAAAAAACCAGGAGAAGGCATACATGTCTACCAGTTCAACACTAAAACAGGTGAAGCTTCTTTAAAATTTACGCTGGATAGTATTACCAATACATCATTTTTAAAATTAGCTAAGAACGGTAAGTATTTGTATTCCGTTATGGATAGTCAAATGCCGTATCACGGAAAAATAGCAGCTTACACTGTAGATTCTATTAATGGAACTATTGAATTAATAAATACACAAGATTGTGGTGGTTTAAATCCGGCCCATCTCAACATAGATAAAACTGGTACATTTTTAACTAATTCAAATTACTCAGATGGTAGTATAAGTATTTTTAAAATCCGAGAAGATGGTGGTCTTAACTCTTTTAGTCAACTCACAAGATTTAAAGATAGTAGTTTAATTAAAAAACGTCAGAGTGCTTCTCATATTCACTCTTCTAATTTTTCACCTGATAATAATTACTTATTTGTTCATGACCTTGGTGCAGATAAAATAAGAAGATTCAAATTAGATTTTAAAAGTCAAGATTCTATTCTTCAAAATGAGACTCAAATTCAAATAAAACCAGGAAGTGGTCCACGACATTTCACCTTTCATCCTAATGGTAAATTTGGCTATAGTATTGCTGAGTTAAGTGGTAAAATAATTGCTTTTAAATACCAAAACAACAACTTAGAGTTCATTGAGGAATATCAATCGTATAAGAATAATCATGATATCTATAGAGCAGCAGACATTCATATTTCCCAAGATGGAAATTTTCTGTACGCTTCAAATCGTGGTCCAGATGAAGATACTATTTCAATATTCTCAATTAACGCTACTACAGGAAAATTAATTTCAGTAGAACATAAACCTACTTATGGAGAACACCCTAGAAATTTTACATTATCACCTTGCGGCAATTTTATTTTAGTTGCAAATCAATTTTCAAGTAATGTTGTCGTTTTTCGTCGCGATGTTACTACTGGTAAACTTTTTAAATTACCCCACAGCATAAAAGTTAATAACCCGTCAAGTCTGCAAATGCAAACTTATCTTTAATTCTTAAATTTAATTTTTTAAATATTATAAAGAATCTCGCTCAATTAAATTAAAAGGGACTTTATAACTACCTTTTTTATTATTTAAGATCATATCAGCTGCGGTTTCCCCCATTACTTTAAAATCAGTTGAAACAACTGTAATTCCTAATAAATCTTTAAGCGGTGTATCATTATAAGATATAATACCTATATCCTTTCCTAAAATAAATTCATCTTCTTTAGCTTGATTTACCAGACTAACTAAATCGGACTCTTCAATGGTAATAAACAAATCACCCTTTTTAATAATCATATCATCAATCACTTCATTAAGAATTTCAAAATCAAGATTAAATTCTACACAAAATTTTGTAAATCCATGTAAAATTCTTCTAGGATATGGATATACTGCTTTCTCAGGATAAAATAATATAACTTTTTTATATTCCTTAATCTTCGTAAATCCTTCTTTTAAAGCATTATATATATCGTTTTCAAAATCTTGATAAATTTCAATATCTAAACCTTTAATTGTTGATTTTTTATTGTCTAAAATAACGAGCTTTTCCCTAGGTATTTTTTTGAGCGCCGTAATTACATTTTGTGTATAACTAGTATGTTTTAGATTTTCCGTTTTGAAATGGGGCATGATAACATAATAGTCGTAAGATGATTGATGCTTCTCTAATAAATTTAAAAATAACGTTTCATCACAATGGTATATCACTAAGTCAGTATGGCAATTATGCCCAACACAATTAATAAATGAATTATAGATTCTCAGCTTATAAGAACTTAACTTATTAATAAAAAATAAAATATTTGTTTTTGAAATTAACTTTGTAGTGTTAATATAAAAGCCTTTGCCTCTAATCGCACTTATTATTTTACGCTCCTTTAGAATACCATAAGCCTTCTCAACAGTATCGCGAGAAAGATAAAACTCTTCACTAAACTTATTAATTGAAGGTATTCTCTGATCTATTACTAAATTCCCTACTTCGATATTCGAAATAATAGAATTTACGATTTGTTGGTATTTAGGAATTCTAGAATCCTCATCTATATTAATAAATTCAAACATAAATTAGCATTGACTTTTAAAGGGAATGGTTAACAAAAATAGTGAACTATAGCATAAATACTTAGATTACAATAATATTTATAAATTGATCTAATAAAATGAAAAACTCTTAAAAATGCTAATTAAATAAAAAGTACACCATGACCATATAGCACAGGATAGCAATAAGGTCTTCTTCATTTAAATTCGTGTAAAATATTTATTTCTTTTATGGCAACTAGCACAAAAACTTTCAAGTACGTAGACTATTTATGGGATCAAGAAAAAGCAGATTCACTTGGTGATGATCAGGTAGCTTTATTCTTGTATCGTTCAAATATTTTAGGAGCAGATTTAAGAATCACTAACTATGGTGGTGGAAATACCAGTTGTAAAACTATAGAAAAAGACCCGTTGACTAATGAAGATGTTGAAGTCATGTGGGTAAAGGGTTCTGGTGGAGATATAGGAACCTTAACTAGAGCCGGTATAGCTGGATTATACACAAGTAGGTTGCGAGATTTAAAAAAAGTATATCAAGGCTTACATGATGAGGATAGAATGGTAGGTTTATTTAACCATTGTATTTATGATTTAGATAGTAAAGCACCTTCAATTGACACACCTTTACACGGCTTGTTACCTTTTGCGCATATTGATCACTTACATCCAGATGCGCTTATTGCTGTGGCAGCCGCAAAAGATAGTGAGAAGGTCACTAAAGAAATTTGGGGAGATACTATGGGCTGGGTTCCATGGCAAAAACCAGGTTTTGACTTAGGCCTACAATTAGAAAAATGTCTAGCAGACAATCCAGGAATAAGAGGTATCGTGTTAGGAAGCCACGGTTTATTTACATGGGGTGACACTTCTTATGAATCCTATATGAATAGTCTCGAAGTTATAGAAATGGCTTCAGAATATATTGAGAAAAAAATAAAAGAAAACGGTGAAGTTTTTGGTGGTCAAAAAGTTGAAAGCTTACCAGCAGCACAACGCAAGGAAAAAGCCGCTCAATTAATGCCACTTCTTAGAGGTCTTTGTTCCTCAGAAAATAGAATGATAGGTCACTTCTCAGATACTGATGTCGTGATGGAGTACATTAATAGTAATAATCTTGAAAGGCTTGCCCCTATGGGAACTTCTTGTCCAGATCACTTCTTAAGAACTAAAATTCAACCTTTAGTACTATCACTAGATAAAAATGAAGATCTCTCTGACACTGATGCAGTAAGAGCTAAACTAGAACCAGCATTTGAAGCTTACCGTCAGGAATACGTAGATTATTATAATAACTGTAAACGAGACAACAGTCCTGCGATAAGAGATGCTAATCCTGTGATTATCATTTACCCAGGTGTAGGAATGTTTAGTTTTGCTAAAAATAAACAAACTACCAGAGTAGCAAACGAGTTTTACATCAACGCTATAAACGTGATGCGCGGCGCAGAAGCTATTACAGAATACACTTCATTACCACGTCAGGAGGCATTTGATATTGAATACTGGCTATTAGAAGAGGCAAAACTTCAAAGAATGCCTAAAGAATTACCACTATCCAGAAAAGTAGCCTTAATTACAGGTGCCGGTGGTGGAATAGGAAAAGCCATTGCAGATAAACTAGCCGCAGAAGGTGCAAACGTGGTTCTAACAGACATCAATGAAGAAAGTCTTGTTACTGCAAACGCAACTTACAAAAGAGATGTATCAACATATGCAGTATGTGATGTAACTAATGCTGACTCTATCTCATCAGCATATAAGAAGGCATGTCTAGAGTTTGGTGGTGTGGATATTATTGTTCACAGTGCAGGATTAGCCATATCTAAAGCGCTAGAAGATACTACAGAAAAGGATTGGAATATTTTACAAAATATCCTTGTAAAAGGACAATTTGAGCTCGCTCAACAGTCTGTAGAAATTATGCGTAAACAAGGACTAGGTGGAGATTATATTTCTATCGCTAGTAAAAATGGTCTGGTTGCAGGACCTAATAATGTAGCTTATGGAACTGCAAAAGCAGCTCAACAACATATGGTACGTTTACTTGCGGCAGAACTAGGTAAAGATAAAATAAGAGTAAACACTGTAAATCCAGATGGAGTCATCGTAGGGAGTAAAATCTGGGAAGGTGCCTGGGCAGAAGGTCGTGCAAAAGCAAACGGTATTACCGTTAAAGAGTTACCAGCATTCTATGCAAAACGTAACCTATTGAACGAGATCATCAGACCTGAAGATATCGCAAACGGTGTATTCTCATTAGTGGGAATCTTAGATAAATCTACAGGTAATATTATCAACGTAGATGGTGGTATGGCAAATGCCTTTGTGAGATAATCTAAACTTCAGTAAATTATAATCATAAGATTGATGGTAGTAAAGGCTGTGGTAGTATTAAAGTTGGATGATTATTCCGCTTTCGCGAAAGCGTGCTGCACAACATATTGATCTACTATTATTACACAGGAATTCTTCCATAAAGTAACATTTGAACTTATGGAAGTTTTTCATTTAAAACACCAATTTAATGAACGTAACTAAGCAACAAATTCAAGACGAAAATAAAAAACATCTTGACGCTCATCATAACAGCTATAACTATCTTGCTGACAGTTTAACAAAAAATGGTCACAATGTAGACCACATTTTAAAGCAATTATCAGACTTTCAAGTAGCTATCCCTAGTTGGGCACTAGGAGCTGGAGGAACCCGTTTTGGTCGTTTTTCCTTCTATGGTGAACCTTCAACACTTGAACAGAAAATTGATGATATAGGAATACTGCATAGTTTAACCCAAACCGCTGGAGCTGTTTCATTACATATTCCATGGGACATTCCATCAGACTATAAGGCGATAAAAGAAAAAGCCGATCAGTTAGATATTAAATTTGATGCTGTTAACTCAAATACATTCCAGGATCAAACAAATGCAAAAGAGAGCTACAAATTTGGCTCATTAAGTAACACCAGTAAAGCCGTAAGAGATCAGGCAATCCAACATAATTTAGATGTTATTGATATAGGTAATAAACTAGGTTCTAAAGCACTTACAGTATGGCTAGCAGATGGCTCAAGTTTCCCTGGTCAAAACAATTTCCAGACCGCATTTCAAAACACTCAAGATAGTTTAATAGAGATTTATCAAGGTTTACCACAGGATTGGAAACTTTTAGTAGAATACAAACCTTATGAACCTAATTTTTATAGTACTGTTATTCAGGATTGGGGAGCATCGTTAATGCTAGCAAACGGCTGCGGTGATAAGGCTTATACCTTAGTAGATTTAGGACATCATTTACCTAATACTAATATCGAGCAAATAGTAGCCATCCTTCAATTAAAAGGAAAACTAGGAGGTTTTCACTTTAATGACAGTAAATATGGAGACGATGATCTTACCGTAGGAAGTATCAAACCATATGCGTTATTCTTAATTTTTAATGAATTAGTTTACGGTATAGAAAACAATCCTCAAAATCCAGATTTAGCCTGGATGATAGATGCCAGCCATAACATTAAAGACCCATTAGAAGACCTGATACAATCCCTAGAAGCTATTCAAGAAGCTTATGCAAAAGCGATGTTAGTAGATCAGGTTGCATTAAAAGCAGCTCAAATGGACAATGATGTAGTTAAATGTCAGGAACTTTTACAAGAAGCTTATAGAACTGACGTTAGACCATTGCTTGCTGCAGCACGACTACAAACTGGTGGAGCCATCAACCCTATTAATAGTTATCGATTATTATCTGTAAGAGATCAATTAATTAAAGAAAGAGGTAAGAACACCATAGCAACAGGACTTTAAATCGCTAACCATGAAGCAAAAAGTAACTGCTGTATTTGACATAGGTAAAACCAATAAAAAATTCTTTCTATTTGACAATGACTTTAAAGAAGTTCATCGAGAGTATTCTCGTTTTGAACCTATTGAAGATGAAGATGGACACCCAACGGAAGATCTCGCAGCGTTACAAAGATGGTTGAAAGATCTATTCCATCGTATTTTAGAAAATGAAGAATATACTGTTAAAGCCATCAACTTTTCAACTTATGGTGCCAGCTTTGTACATCTAGATGAAAATGGTGAGGTACTCACACCACTTTATAACTATACAAAAGAAATAGACGAACAAGTTGAAGAAGAATTTTTTCAAAAATACGGTCCCGAATTAGCCTTTGCTACTACAACAGGTTCTCCACGCTCAGGATTGCTTAATTCTGGTATGCAACTTTACTGGTTAAAACATAAAAAACCAGAGGTATTTAAAAAAATAAAATATTCACTGCATTTACCTCAATATCTCAGTTATATTTTTACTGGAATTCCCTTAAGTGAATATACCAGTATAGGTTGTCATACATCTTTGTGGAATTATCAGACTAAAGATTATCATAACTGGGTTTATGAAGAAAATATTCATAAAATATTACCACCTATAGTTTCTACAGAAACCAGTATCAACATGAATTACAATGGTACACGCATAAAAATAGGTGTAGGAATTCATGATAGCTCCTCTGCCCTACTACCATATATTAGAAGTGTAAAAAAACCGTTCATTCTAGTATCCACAGGTACATGGTCTATTTCATTAAATCCATTTTCTAAAACACTACTCAATGAGGATGAGACAAAAAACAATTGTATCAACTACATGAGAATTAATGGAAAGGCCGTTAAATCATCTCGCTTATTCTTAGGTAACGAATACAATTTACAGGTAAAAGAACTTTCAGAATGTTTTAATGTTGAAAAGGACTATCATAAAACGGTACAATTTGACCATCAACTTTATGCTGAAATTTCTAAAGAGTTCAAACATAGTTTTGCCTGGAAGTCCTTTTCCCATAAAGACATGCCTGAAACAACATTTTATCATTATGATAAATTTGAACAAGCATATCATCATATGATGATTGAATTAGTCTCTATACAAGTAGAAAACATTAAGAGAATCTCTCAAGATCAAGAAATAGACCGACTATATGTGGATGGTGGATTCTCAGACAACGATCTATATATCAAACTATTATCACACTATCTTAGAGACATGAAATTGCGCACTACTAAAGCTTCTTTAGGATCAGCACTAGGTGCTGCGGTTGCTATTTCTGATAGAAAATTGAATTCTAAGTTTTTGAAAAAGAACTACTCTCTTAAAAAACACGTACCCTTCATTATTAAATAGCACTCATGGCTTTAAATATAAATACTAAGTATCCGTCCATTGCAGATTTAAGGAACAAAGCAAGAAAGAAGATTCCTAAGTTTGCTTTTGAATACCTAGATGGTGGTTGTAATGAAGATGTTAATTTACATAGGAATACCTCAGAATTAAGAGAAGTACAATTAAAGCCTAACTATTTAAGAAATCACGGCGGTTCATCTACAAAAACTAAGTTATTTGGTATTGAATACGATGCACCATTTGGGATATCACCTATAGGATTACAAGGATTAATGTGGCCTAATTCACCTGAAATTCTAGCTAAAGCCGCCTTTGATCACAACATTCCCTTTATCCTCAGTACCGTTACCACTACCAGCATAGAAAGAGCTGCAGAACTTACTGAAGGAAAAGCATGGTTCCAACTCTATCATCCTACAGAAGATCGATTAAGAGATGATATTATAAAAAGAGCCGAAGCTGCAGAATGTCCCGTTCTAGTTATTCTTTGTGATGTACCTAGCTTCGGATTTAGACCTAGAGACATTAGAAACGGACTTGCTATGCCGCCTAAAATGAACTTGAGTAACATTTTACAAGCTTTTGGCAGGCCACAATGGAGTATAGAGACACTTAAACATGGTATCCCTAGTTTTGCAAACTTATTACCTTACATGCCTAAAAACTTAGATCTTAAGCAATTAGGCAAATTTATGGATCAGACTTTTTCTGGTCGATTAAATGAGGAAAAGATCAAACCTATCCGTGATATGTGGAAAGGTAAGATTGTATTAAAAGGTGTTGCCTCTCATGAAGATGCAGAACAAGCCATTAAATTAGGTCTAGATGGTATTATAGTATCTAACCATGGAGGACGACAACTAGATGCTGGAGAATCTTCTATTAAGCCACTTACTTCTATTGCTGCAAAATATAGTGATCAAATAGAAGTCATGATGGATAGCGGTATACGATCTGGACCTGATGTAGCAAGAGCCCTAGCTTCAGGTGCAAAGTTCACATTTATGGGACGTTCTTTTATGTATGGAGTTGCTGCTTTAGGAAATAAAGGCGGTGATCATACCATATCCTTATTAAAAACAGAATTACAACAGGTGATGGAACAAATATGCTGCGAGCGCGTAGAGGATTTTCCTAATCACCTGATTAAATAAACTAATACTAATCTACAATGAGTCAAGTAAACATAGAATCAGATCAAATAGAAGAAATGGCCGGCGGCGAGTTTGAAAGAGAACCTGTCCCACAATCCAAATTAAAAGGATGGAAAAGTTTTCTAGGAATGTATGCCGGTGAACATGCCGCAGGGACTGAGTTTATGATAGGACCGCTATTTCTTACGGCTGGTGTGAGCGCCTTTGATCTAATTGTAGGTTTGCTATTTGGAAATTTATTAGCCGTTTTAAGCTGGCGATTTTTAACTGCAGAAATCGCAGTTAAAAACAGATTGACACTCTACTTTCAGTTAGAAAAGATATGTGGTAAAAAATTAGTAACCGCTTATAACCTTGCAAATGGTATTTTATTCTGCTTTCTCGCAGGATCCATGATTACAGTATCTGCAACTGCAGTAGGTATTCCATTTGATATGGAAATGCCTAAACTTTCTGACACCATGCCTAATGGTATTACATGGATCATCATTGTAATTGCCATAGGCGCTGTGATTTCTTTAATCGCATCAAAGGGTTATGATACGGTTTCTAAAGCCGCAAACTGGATGTCTCCTGTTATTGTTCTAGCCTTTGTTGCATGTGGAGTAGTTGCATTAACACAATTAGAAGTTACCAGCTTTTCAG
Organism: Nonlabens arenilitoris; assembly: GCF_002954765.1. NCBI lineage: Bacteria > Pseudomonadati > Bacteroidota > Flavobacteriia > Flavobacteriales > Flavobacteriaceae > Nonlabens > Nonlabens arenilitoris. The sequence goes on from NZ_MTPW01000001.1 coordinate 453,407, forward strand.
ATTTCTGGAATATTTGGGGAGAAGGATCTGAGCCATTTCCTGGTCAGATTAAATTTACGTTTTGGCATGTCGTGATCTGGTCATGGTTTGCAAATGGTGCTATGCATGTAGGAATGTCTGATTTATCTGTATTCCGTTTTGCAAAGAAAGCGAGTTCAGGATGGACCACTGCAGCAGGAATGTATGTAGGACACTACATGGCATGGATTGCAGCAGCACTTCTTTATGCGGTCTATTTGAAAACTCCAGAAGCCTTAAGCTTCTTAAATAATGGAGAAGCACCACCAGTTGCACCAGGTCCATTAGCACATAATGCCATAGGTGTTTTTGGGATAATAGCGGTTGTTCTGGCAGGATGGACTACTGCAAACCCTACTATCTATAGAGCAGGACTAGCGTTTCAAGCCATAATACCAAAAGCTTCTACATTCTGGGTGACTATTATCGCAGGGACCATTGCTACCATCGCTGGTTTATTTCCAGCATTTGCTATGAAATTATTAGGTTTTGTAGCACTTTATGGCTTTATTCTAGCACCAGTAGGTGCTGTAATTGTATTTGAGCATTTCTTTGCAGAGAAGTTAGGCATCACAAAAAACTATGCAGAAATTGCTGGTATTAAAGTGAATAATGCAGTACTATTTGCATGGGCAATCAGCTTTGGTTTATTTTATTTCATCTCAGTACAATTTGATGTATTCCTTTCGTTTGTAACGCTTCCAGCGTGGTTGTTAAGTGGTGTCTTATTCTTAGCCTTTAGTAAGATGATACAAAAAAAAGGTTCATAAAATAAGCGTATTGAACTGATTAACTCTATAGAATTAGATTAAAAAACCTCTAAAAATATATCCTATTTGTAGAGGTTTTTTGTTTTTCAATCACTCGTTATCTCAGCACTACTGCATTTACATTTTTTTGATGTATTTGATCAGGTGCTATTTAGTTATTTAAGAGTTGTTAGGAGTTCGCTTTCGCGAAAGCGTCATTCAAAGCGATCACACTTATACAAAATCTAATTTACTGAACTCTTTATTCAGTACCGTTGCATCATCAATGTCCATCCATCGATCTAGAATGGTAGCATATACGGTACGGAAATCAATTTCAAATTTCAAATCTCCATTATCATCTAGTTGAGACAGGTTTGCCGCTGGATTATAAAAACCAGCATTTTTTAAATTTTTACCTATAATGTAAACTTGATTTGCCGTACCATGATCAGTTCCATTAGAAGCATTTTGTGCCACACGACGACCAAATTCTGAAAATGTCATCACCAGCGTGTCTTTAAAGGTATCGTTTTTTTCTAAATCTTTTATAAAGCTAGACATCGCATCGCTGTAGGTTTTGAGCAATTTCCCCTGACTGTTTTGCTGATTCACGTGTGTGTCAAAACCACCCATAGAAACGTAATACACCTGTGTTTCTACTCCTGAATTAATAAATTGTGCTGTGGTTTTCAATTGTTTTGCAAATGGATTGCTAGGATACTCTTGTTTACTCTCATAAATGCGTGTTTTCTCATGCAAATATCTAGCGCTACTTTTTGCAGCTAGCATGGTTTTATAGAGATATCCTAAATTGTGTTCACTTAGGTGAGAATCTGTTTGTTGATGTAGTACTTCATCAAAAAATGGTTGTTCCATATTACGACGAAACAGTGCCGCATTTTGTGTGGCAATACCGTTACGATTTTCACCTTTTAAAATCATCGATAAGCTCTCATCCACTTCTATTCCTAAATGCGAATGCGTACCTACTTTTTCTATATATCTACCCAGCCAGCCACTTTCTAGATACTGTGTCGCATCACTAGCGGTATGCCATATATCTGTAGAACGGAAATGCGATCGATTAGGATTAGGATAACCTACATTATTAATGATACTCAAATAGCCTTTATCATAAAGTTCTTTTAACGGTGCGAGATGTTCATTAAAACCTAAATCATCTGTAGCTTTAAGAATCTTATTTTTAGGAATAGCGATTTGTGGTCTAATGCTATAATAAATATCATTGCGATAAGGAACAATCGTATTCAATCCATCGTTACCGCCAGAAAGTTGTATCACTACTAGTTTTTTAAAACCAGAAATATGAGCTGGCGTATTTTCAAACGCGCGCATAAAACTAGGAATCATAATGGCACTGCTGGCTAGCGCACTGCGCTTTAAAAAGTCTCTACGTTGCATAATTAACACATTTGATATTCTGGTAAACTCATTAATTGAACACAGCGAATGCGTTTATCTGTCGCCGGTAAGTCATCTATAAACCTAGCGGTATCCACATCTAGAGTTGTGGCTAGAAGGATGTCTTTTAATTCTTGTACTGTTTGATTTCTATAGTTCTTTTCAAAAAGTTCCCAGTCTACGGTAACTTTAAGATGGGTTTTACGTTTTTTCTTTACCTTATAAAAATCTTCAAAACTATCTTCAAAGGCTGCTTGCTCTTGGAATTCTATTTGCATATTATTAAGCATCGCACTCGCCAGATTCATACGTAAAACCAGCGTATTTGCATCTATCCAGCTGCGATCGCCCTTCCAGCCTGCAACATTAGGTGGATAAAATAATACTTGTCCCATCATTTTCTGTAAATAGAACAACTGCTTTTCTTTATTAAATGCAGTAGGTACCACTTTTTGAATACCTGCTAGTAATTCTACAGGTGATTTAATTTTAACGCCTTTATGTTGCGCTTCATAAAACCAATCTGAACTAAAAATATAGCGCATCAATTTCTCGATATCATAATTTGCATAAAAAAGATCTGTAATCTCTTGAAGCCGTACCTCATCCACTTGTGGATTCACAAAGTACCTATAGATCTTCTTACAAATAAATCTAGCACAAGCTTTTTGCTCTAGAATTATATCAATGATATCATCGCCATTCCAATTGCCTGTTTTACCTAAAAAGGTTTTTACTCCACCATCATGTTGTCGATCGCGTATTATAAATTGAGCTTGCCTATTTGAAGACCAACCGGTAAATGCTCGTGCGCCTTCTTGAACATCTGTTTCTGTATAATTACCTATTCCTAGTGTAAACAGCTCCATTAGTTCGCGCACAAAATTTTCATTAGGGCTGTTTTTTACATTCTTATTGCTATTTAGATAATTGAGCATGGCTGGCTGTCGCGACATGGCTTTTAAAAAGTCTCTTAAATTACCCAAAGCATGCTCGCGCAACATGTTGTGATACCATAGCGTATTCCACACCATATTATCCCGACATACAAAAACATTTGTCCAGAAAAGTGTCATTTTTTCACGTAATCCAGCCTCTGGTAAAGACAATTGCTGTAACCACATATGATTAAGGTCGCGTGTCATCTGTCTCCCTTTTTGCCTCAAACTCCTAAAGGTATCAGTGGTCATTTTTTTTCTAGCACCTTTTTCTCTCAAGACCTCAAATGGTGATAAATCTATAGATAAAGACTGTAGAGATTGCGCTTTAGCAAAAGCGAGATCAACCACTTTCTCGCGAGACAGTTGTTGATACTCCTCAAGTTGAGCTGGACTGACACCAAAACCCAGTCGCCAGTACAAATGTTTTAAATCGCTTATTTCCACAGTTTTAAAAGTAACACAATTAAGACTTATTAATATTCTTTAAGTTTAAAACATCACACTCAAAAAATATAATCTCTGTAAACCAATTAACTAAAAAGGCATCACCAGTTGTAGAAATGGAATTAATACTGATCAGGACAATAAGAGAAATGCTAGAATAAATGGCACTTGTTTAAATTACTAATATTATAGAATCTAGAGCGCTTCATTTTTTATAATTATTCTATTAATAACTATCTTGCTAGGATGTATTTGAAAAAAAACATTGCTTTACAAAATGATATTTAAAACCATAAATATAAGTGCCGTAATTATATGCACTATGTTACTAAATTCTTGTAATTCAAAAACGAGCCACAAGGATAATACACCAGAAAACACTAGTCCCACAGAAAATATAGGGCTTCTCTTAACTCCACCAGAAGGTATTACAACACCAGAAGGAATGATATGGGTTCCAGGAAAAGCGTTTGTCCAAGGCGCAAAAACTAATGACCCTATGGCAATGCCTCGTGAAAAACCTGGTCACAAAGTTCTGGTAGATGGATTTTTTATGGATGCAACAGAAGTGACCAATGCGCAATTTAAAAAATTTGTAGAGGCCACTAATTATGTAACCGTAGCTGAAAGACCTATAGATTGGGAAGAAATGAAAAAAGATTTACCAGCAGGCACACCTAAACCACCAGATTCTGTCTTACAGCCGGGCTCACTAGTATTTAATAAGAACGTAAAGGCTGTAGTAAACATGAACAACTATAGTCAATGGTGGACATGGAAAATAGGTGCTAACTGGAGACAACCTTATGGTCCAGGTAGTTCTATAAAAGGAAAAGAGGATTATCCAGTGGTACATATTGCTTATCAAGATGCTGTTGCCTACTGCAAATGGGCAAATCGCAAACTTCCTACTGAGGCACAATGGGAAAGTGCTGCACAGGGAAATAAAACAGATAACATCTTCACATGGGGAAATGACGCCTCACAACTTAGCGCTCAATCTAATACTTGGGAAGGAACTTTCCCTACTCAAAACACAGGTGTAGATGGTTTTACATATATAGCACCGGTAAAGTCATTTCCTCCTAATGATTTGGGGTTTTATGAAATGGCTGGTAACGTGTGGGAATGGACAGCAGACTTGTATAATCATAATCATTATAAACAGCTCGATACGACTAAACCTATCATAAACCCTACAGGTGCGTCTACATATTTTAATCCTCAAAGTCCATATCAAATTGAGATGATTATGAAAGGTGGCTCTTTTTTATGTCATGCAAGCTATTGTGCGAGTTATCGTATCAGCGCTAGAATGAGTACTAGTAAAGATTCTGGAAGTGATCATCTAGGTTTTAGGACTATTGCAACGGTTGATCTGCTAAAGTAATTAGCTCAATATCTTCAACTAAAAAGTTCGAACTACTTTTTTCCGACTACACAATTAGCCTCTTTATCAATTGATTAAGAAGCTTTTGTATTTTTAGTTGACAATAATATTCAATTGTTGATACTAAATTTTAAATTAACTTATAATGTAATAATAATTCCCAATCTCACCATCCAGTTCCTTGCCATTAAATTTATACGGTACGTTGTAACTGTTTTGATGCTCTTCTACTAAAGTCTCACCAAAAGATAAGTATCCAAGAAGCATTATGCACATAAGAACTATAGGTCCCTTCTACAACTGGACTATCTATATTAAAAGGTTGTCCTAGTTCACTATAAGTACTATTTAATGCTGTTTGCTATTCATTAACGGTAGTATTTGCGGTAGATATTATTTAAATATTACGCCATTTTAAACCTAAAAAGCATGATAAAAGTCAGTTGTAAAAATCAATGTTGTAACTCAGAAACCGGTAACTTTATAAAAACTTATTCTCATGAAAAATATCATTATACCAGTAGATTTCTCAATACATTCAGAGTATGCATTGAAGACCGGTGCTATCCTTGCCAAAAAACATGACGCTACCTTACATGTATTACACATGTTAGAGTTGTCTGATTCTTTGATATCACAATCAGCAAATGAAAATAAAAATGAGATGATGTTTTTGCTGGCGTTAACACAAAAGAAATTCGAGCCTTTTCTAGACAAAGGTTTTCTAGAAGGAGTTAAAGTTGAGGCGTTAATTAAACACCATAAGGTTTATAAAGAAGTTGATGCACTAGCGGAAAAAGTAAACGCAGACCTCATTATTATGGGCTCACATGGATTAATGGCACATGAAGGAATTTTTGCCGGTTCTAACGCAGAAAAAATGGTAAGAAATAGCAAAACACCAGTATTAACTATTAAATCTGACCCTAAAAACTTTGACCTTAAAAACGTAATTCTAGCCACTGATTTGAGTACTAAAAGTGTTGCTGCTTATAAAAAAGCAAAGAGTATTTTTTCTTCTATGGGTAGCTCCATACAGTTGGTATTTGTGAACAGACCACATCATAATTTTATTAGTACACAAGAGTTTAAAGAATTAACTCGAGAATTTAAGAAGGCTGGCGGTACTAGTGAAGTCGAATTTATTGCCGGTTACACCGTTGAAGATGGTCTCTTTGAATATGCACAAGATGCACAAGCAGATTGCGTCGCGGTAAGCACAAATGCTAGAAAAGGAATATCACATTTCTTTAAAGGTAGTATATCAGAAGATGTCGCAAATCATTCAAAATTACCTGTCATGAGTTTTAAAATCTAGATTACTCATATTTTATCAATACAATGGCTATTAGTTTTAAATTTAATAGCCATTTTAAATATCGCTAAACATTAAAAAAGGTGTTAGCAATCTAGCCAGTTTATCACATCTACTATCATATCTATTTGATTCTAGATATTTATTAATATCTGCTAGATCACCTGCAGATTTAACAATACTGAATTTACTATTATACTCTTTAAAGATGAGATGCTCCGTTCTTTTATTAAAAACCTCGTAAATATTGTTATGCCTATCATCCTCTCTTATTCTAGCGTATAATGGATCTATAACCTCTTTATGACCTTCTAGAATCTGTAAATATTTACCTGCGATGTGTAGAAATATACCATATATATTGTTCTCATTATTAAAGGTACTACTCTTTTCAAAAAGTGAGGTCATTGCCGCATCATCTAATGTGACCGTCTCATCACTAAAGTAACAAATGGTATGATTACTATTTTCCATACGACAATTATTAGTAAGTCTAAATTAGGCAGCAATAAAAATAATAAATATTTAATTTTTTAGACAAAAATTAAATATTTAATAATTCTACTCCATAGTAATTTTTTAAAGAATTAATCAAACCTTAGGCTATTCCCATTTTTGAAATTCTATCTTGTGACTTCAAAATTAAACTATGTATTCACTAGCAATAATAGGTTTGGGACCTAGAGGTCTTAATGCTCTCGAGTGTTTATTTATTACACTTTCGCGAAAGCGTAATACCACTATCCCAGTGATAGCACTTATTGAGTCTCAAGAAGAAATAGGAACAGGTAGTGCCTGGAACACACAACAACCAAATGCTAATGCCATTAACATCTCTGATAGGGATCTAGTAGGGCTTACTAAACGTGAAACGATCGATAGAGATGAATTGCATATAGCTGCTTTTCCATCATTTATTGATTGGGTACGTGATTATAAAAATCACCAAATAGATGAAAAAATAGATACTTATTTTAACCGGAATGTGATGGGCCACTATCTACATCAACGCGCAAAGTCAATAGTTGAACCTTTAATCAAACTAGGCATAGTAAATCTGATTAACGCTAGAGCTACTGGCTTAATTCTTAATAACCAAATTGCCGAAATAAGTTTTGAAGACAATAAGCATCCTGATATTATAGCCCAGCACGGCTTATTAACCACTGGGCATTTACCTGAAAAATGGTCTGTACAAGATCAAGAATTCAATCAACATGCTACAGACAATGAAGGGATCTTTTATATCCACAACCCATACACGCAACAAGCCTATACATTATATAAACAGCTGCACAGCGTTGCCATTAAAGGTATGGGATTAAGTATGATTGATGTGGTACATCTATGCATAGAACAAATTGAAGGTGAATTTAAAATGGAAGGTTCAGGTCCTTTTCTGAAATTTCAGTATGACACAAAGGTGAATTTAAAACTATATCCATTCTCTCTGGACGGTCTTCCTGTAATGCCTAAACCACTAGGCAAAACGGTAGATCAACAATTTAATGTATCAAAACCAGATAGAGATCGATTAAAAGAAAAGCTACACCAATTAATTGATCATTCACAATTCACAAAAATTGAAGATATTTTAAAACCCATTGTAGACGTGATTGAAACTGTATATAACCGCTTCAATGACGATGTAGAAAGTGATGATATTAGTTCTCTAATTACAAATTGGTTAATGGATAAAAAAACCAATAGTTCTTTATGGCTGGATACTAATTTAAAAACTGCTGATTATTTAAAAGAAGCTTGTTTAATGGCATATGGTGCTAGACCGTTCACACTAGATTATACTATAGGACAAGTATGGAGACACTTGCAACCAGAACTCTATCCTATCTTTACGCATAGTAATCTGTCTCCAGAAATACAAAGTCAATTTATTAAAGTAGATGAGTTTACAAAACGCTATTCTTATGGTCCACCTGTAAAACGTGTTTTACAATTAATTGCATTATCAGATTGTGGAATATTAGACTTTAGTATAGCAAATAACCCTACAATTATAGAAAACAACAATGGATGGGCTTTAAAAAAACAATCCACTGAAAAAAAGGCCCATGCTATGGTCAACGGTGTACTAGCGAGTCCTAATTTAAAGAACATCAATGATTCTTTAATTAACGGTATGTTCAATACAAATTATTTAGAGCCATTTCATGATGAATTAGGTGTTAAAACTAATGAGCACGGACGAGTACTTACTGAAACAGAATCGACTTTAAACTTATCTATTTTAGGTAGAAATGCAAAAGGATCTGTTTATGGTGTTGATGCGATACTAGAATGTTTTAGCCCTAAAATTATGGCATGGGCTGATCAATATGTGAAGGATTATTTAATGCAATAGTCACCACTGTGAGATAAATGAAAAAAGCCAGTAATGTGATTACTGGCTTTTTCTTTATTAATCAATTATAAAAAATATTAATCCACAATATCTTCTAATTTTTGAATGGTATTAAGGGTATTCTCAATTCCATTAAGTTGATTTCTTACAACATCTTTGTATTCATGTAAATAGTCTTGATTTTCTAAAACATCTTTATACTCATTAACAGCAGCCTTGTCACCACGTATACACTCTTCTAAAATAGCTTCTTCATTTTTACCTGTAAATGCAGTTTTAAAGTCCATCCATGTACGATGTGCTGCCGCAGTAGTGCTACCTTTTTCTACCGGTGTAGCGTTTAACATTCTTAACGATGCATCTAATTCATTAGCATATTGACTTCTTTGAGCAGCTTGGTTTTTAAAATATGTTTTAAGCCTGCTATTATCCACATCAGTTAGTGCGTTTTTATAACCTTTCTCTGCATCATAATTTTTTTCAAGCAATGCATTTAGAGCATTTACGGTAGCATCATGTGACTTTCTATTAGCTTCTTCTCTTGTAGTTTCCATAGTGTTTATTATTTAGTTAGTGATTCATTTAATTGGCGTTTCATCTCCTTGACCTCTTTATTGCGCTTATGTTCCATATAGTAATTATAAGCTTGAAAAGCGAGTTGCGCCACGGTCAATACTTTAAAGAACTTTTTCATAGTTTTTATTTTAAAGATATTGAGGAATCTTCATGAAATAAACGATTTTAGCACTATTTAACGATAAAAACACAACATATTCACAAAAAAGCATTCATTACAATAAATTTTATTAATTAAATTAACACAACTTAATTGACTTTGGAAATTTATTTCTGATTTTACCCAATCCTAAATTATGAATACTACCTATATGTGTATGATGCTTTGATGTATCTGGAACATAAGAACTATTCTCCACCTGCTCGCCTATTGTTTTATATGCTTCTCTAAAAGAAGCTCCATCTACCACAAGGTTATTGATGTTATCTACAGTAAATAGATATTGATATTTCTCATCATTAAGGTCGATTTCCTTCACTATAATTTTCTTTATTGAATAATTAAAGATTTCTAGGATGTCGTTTAATTCTATAAAAGAAGCGATCACATTCTCTTTGAGCAATTGAAAATCTCTGTGATAACCACTAGGTAAATTATTTGTTATCAATAACATTTCAGTTTGTAAGGCTTGTATTTTATTGCACTTACCACGTATCAATTCAAAGACATCTGGATTCTTTTTATGTGGCATGATGCTACTACCTGTGGTTAACTCATCAGGGAAACTTATAAACCCAAAATTTTGACTCATGTACAAACATATGTCCATAGCAAATCTGGAAAGTGTATTAGCCACATTTGATAAAGCAGCAGCAATGCTTCGCTCATTTTTACCTCTAGTGAGTTGTGCAGCTACTACATTATACTTTAACGCTGCAAAACCCATTTCTTGAGTAGTAAATTCTCTATCTATAGGAAAAGAGCTCCCATAACCTGCAGCACTTCCCAACGGATTTTGATCTACTATACGCATCGTAGCGTCTAGAATATACACGTCATCTACCAGCAACTCTGCATAAGAAGAGAACCACAAACCAAAGGATGACGGCATCGCCACTTGTAAATGGGTGTAACCTGGTAACAATTTATTTTGATATGTCTCGGCTAAATCTAACAATGTATCAAACAATGTTTTTACACTTGCTTTAGTTTGCCCCAGTGCCTCTTTGTAATACAATTGTAATGCTACAAGGACTTGATCATTTCTAGATCTTGCGGTGTGAATCTTTTTCCCTACTTCACCTAATTGTACAGTAAGTTCGTGTTCTATTTTAGAATGCACATCTTCAAATTGATCATCAATAATAAAAGTACCTTCTTCTATTTGTAGAGCAATGGCGTCCAATCCAGATTCTAATTGTTTCAATTCTTCACTAGAAATGATATTAATTTTTGCTAGCATTCTAGCATGTGCACGAGAAGCTATTACATCATAAGGAGCAATATGTAGATCGATCTCACGATCGTTACCTACTGTAAATTGTTCCATTTTTTATCTATTGCAATTCCTTTATCCCAAAGTTTCATAATTCTATCTTTAAAAAATACTCGTTAATAAATTGATGTATATATCGATGCCTTCTTCAATTTCTTCTAGATATATAAACTCATCAGCGCTGTGAGATCTTGTGCTATCGCCAGGACCTAATTTTAAAGAAGGGCAACTTAAACACGCCTGATCTGATAAGGTAGGTGATCCATAAGTGGTTCTTCCCATCGCTATTCCTGCTTGCACCAGTTCATGTTCTATAGAAATAGAAGAAGAATTTAATCGCAAACCTCTGGCAATAATCTCATCACAAGGCGATTGTTCTATCAGTATTTCTACGATCTCATGATTGCTGTATTTATCATTGACTCTTACATCAATGACCAGTTCTACCTCTGACGGCACAGCATTATGTTGCACACCAGCTCTAATTTGCGTTACCGTCATTTTTACATCACCTAATACCTCAGATGATTTGTCAAACTTAAAATCTTGGAACCATTTTAAAACCTTGATAGAATTATATATAGCATTATTATCATTAGGATGAGCAGCATGTCCTGGCGTCCCTTTTACTTTGGCATCAAAAACGACCAATCCTTTTTCTGAAACTGCTAGATTCATTAAAGTAGGCTCGCCTACAATAGCAACATCTATATGTGGTATAATATCTAACATACTATTTAATCCATTTGGGCCGCTACTTTCCTCTTCGGCACTAGCGACTATGACCAGATTATATTTTAAATCTTTTTGATTGTAAAAATGAGTAAACGTAGCGATTAAAGAAACCAGACAACCACCGGCATCATTACTGCCTAGACCGTATAATTTACCATCTTCAACTATTGCTTTAAATGGATCTTTAGTATAGGCTTTATTGGGTTGCACGGTATCGTGATGTGAGTTTAATAATAACGTAGGTTTCCCTTTTTCAAAATATTTATTAGTCGCCCATATATTATTATAATCTCTTTTAAATGGAATTTCATGATCATTAAACCACGATTCTATTAATAGAGCAGTTCCTTCTTCTTCACTAGAAAATGATTTTGTTTCAATCATTTTTTTCAATAACTCTAGAGCCTCTTTTTTTAAATCTTGATGTTTCATTAGTTCGATATTGTAGTGAATAAACTGTTTGAGTTTTGAAGCATATCTGGTAATCCTACACATACTTTTTTCACGCCATTTTGAATAGCATGAAAACAATTTTGCAGTTTAGGCAGCATTCCGTCAGCAATAATTCCTTGCGATTTCAAATCTTGATAATTTTCTAGATTGATATTCTTAATCACCGAATTCTCATCTGTAACATTCTGTAAAACTCCTTTTTTCTCAAAACAGTAATACAATTCTGTTTCATAGTTTTTGGCTAGTGCAATAGCGAGTTCAGCAGCAAGAGTATCTGCATTTGTATTTAATAATAGACCATGTCCGTCATGCGTTATGGCGCAAAATACTGGAGTACGCTTTCGCGAAAGCAATACCTCAACAATCTCTGTATCTACTTTTACAACATCTCCTACATAACCGAAATCTACCTCTTCTACATCTCGTTTTTTAGACAAAATGGTATTACCGTCAGCTCCTGTGAATCCTATGGCATTGCACTGCTTAGCTTGCAACTTTGCCACGATAGTTTTATTCACTTTACCAGCATAAACCATAGTGGCAATGTCTAGTGTTTCTGAATCGGTGATGCGACGACCATCGATCATTTTTACCTCAAGATTCATTTTATGAGCTAATTCTGTAGCTACTTTTCCACCTCCATGAATAAGGACTTTCAGACCTTTTATCGCAGTAAATGTGGTTAAGAAATCATCTAGTGCTTGCTGGTCATTGATAATGTGTCCACCTATTTTTATAACTTTAAGCTGTTCCATTATTCTATGTTTTCTAAAATATTTTTTAAAACTACTTGAGCTGCATAGGTCCTATTATTAGCCTGCTCGATGACAATGGAATTCTCACTATCTAGCACAGCATCTTCTACAACGACATTTCTTCTTACAGGAAGACAGTGCATAAATTTTGCTTTACCTAATTTTTCCTGAGTCATCATCCAGCTCGCGTCTTGACTTAAAATCTTACCATAATCAGTATAACTGCTCCAGTTTTTCACATAGACAAAGTCAGCTTCTTTCAAAGCTTTTTCCTGATCATAAATCACCGGTGTTTCTTTTACAACCGCATCAGATAATTCATATCCCTGCGGATGTGTAATCGTAAGGTCTACGTTTGCCATTTGCATCACTTCTATAAATGAATTTGCCACCGCTTGCGGCAATGCTTTAGGATGCGGCGCCCAAGAAATAACCACTTTAGGATTTTTCTTGGTTTTCAATTCTTCAATCGTAATAACATCTGTAAGGGCTTGTAGAGGATGAGCTGTTGCACTTTCCATATTTACCACAGGTACTGATGCATATTTTATAAAACTATTCAGGACTACTTCTTGAGCGTCCTTTTCTTTATCCACTAAAGAAGGAAAAGCTCTTACCGCAATCACATCTGCATATTGAGAGATGACCTGAGCTGCTTCTTTTACATGTTCAGAAGTGTCTGCATTCATCACCGTTCCATCGTCAAATTCTAGTTTCCAAGAATCATTCACATTTAATATTTGCACTTCTAACCCTAGGTTCTTTGCTGCTTTTTCTGTGCTTAATCGCGTTCTTAAACTCGCATTAAAAAACAACATCACCAAAGTTTTGTTCTTACCTAGATGTTGAAAATTATATGGTGTTTGTTTTATTGCAATTGCCTCATCTACTAATTGAGCAAGGTCTTTTATATCTTTAAGTTCAGTATATTTCTTCATAATTCGGCTTTTAAAGCGTCAAAGAATAAATCGATATGAGATTCTTTAATCGTTAATGGCGGCAAGATTCTTATCACGTTAGGATTTTTTGCACTACCAGTAAAAATGTGATGATTAAACAGAATGTTCTTTCTTAATGTCGCAATAGGAAAATCAAATTCTAGTCCTAACATTAAGCCACGTCCTTTCACATTTTTAACCTGTGGTAATTCTTGAGCTCTTTTCAAAAAGTGAGCAGATACTGCTTTTGCATTATCCATTAATTGCTCCTTTTCTATAACATTGAGAACGGTAGAAACTGCAGTACACGCCAGATGATTACCGCCAAAAGTTGTTCCTAATAATCCATAAGAAGCCTTAATTTGTGGATGGATCAAAATACCACCTACAGGAAACCCATTTCCCATACCTTTTGCCATTGAAATAATATCTGGTTCTAGTCCATGTTTTTGAAATGCAAAAAAGTTACCGGTTCTACCAAAACCAGATTGCACCTCATCTGCAATAAAAGAAGTATTGTACTGACGACATAAAGCTTGTAAACCTTGATAAAACACAGTAGTATCTTCATCTAGACCACCTACCCCTTGAATACATTCTACAATTACCGCGCAAACATTATTCTTATCTAGTGCTTTTTCTACAGCTTCCAGATCTCCTAATTCAATAATTTCTACTTCTTGTTGTGCATTTAATGGTGCGATAATTTTTGCATTATCTGTAGCCGCCACCGCTGCAGATGTACGACCATGAAAACCATTTTTAAAAGCGATTACCTTATGCTTTCTATTATGAAAAGAAGCTAGTTTTAATGCGTTTTCATTTGCCTCTGCACCAGAATTACACATGAATAGTTGGTAATCTTTACAACCAGAAAAATCAACTAGTCGCTGAGCAAGTGCTTCTTGTAATGGGTTTTGAACCGCATTACTATAAAAGCCTATTTTAGAAACTTGCTCGCTTATATTATTTACATATTCTGGATGAGAATGACCTATAGAAATAACAGCATGACCACCGTACAAATCTAGATACTCGACATCATCATGATCATAAACATAAACATCTTGTGCACGCACTGGCGTCACATCAAAAAGTGGATAAACATCAAATAAACTCATATCTGTTTTTCTTTAATCGTATTAATTTTTTGAAAAGAAGCTATCATTCCTTGAATAAGCGAACTACTCAATCCTTTATGCTCCATCTCGTTTAAGCCTTCTATGGTGCAACCTTTGGGCGTGGTAACTTTATCGATCTCTTGTTCTGGGTGATTGCCTGTGGTTATCAATAAACTTGAAGCACCTTCGGCAGTATGCATTGCTAATAATTGTGCCTCGCTAGCGTCAAAACCTAACTGAATCGCGGCTTGTGTACTCGCTCTTATTAACCGCATCCAGAAAGCTATTCCACTAGCACATACCACGGTTGCAGCTTGCATTTGTGTTTCTGGAATAACTAGGGTTGTTCCCAAACGATTAAAAATAGCCTGAGCTACTTTTATTCTACGAGTCCCTTTTTCATTATGACACAAACAGGTCATCGATTTACCAACCGCGATCGCTGTATTGGGCATTGCTCTAATCACATGCTGATCTGAACCTATAATTGCCTCTATTTTATCGATAGTAAAACCAGTGATAGTCGATATCAACACATGGTTCTCATTAAATAAATCTTTAGTTGTTTCTAGAATATCCGTAAAATGTGCTGGTTGTACCGCAAAAATGATAATGTCAGATTTCTTGATTGCTTCTTCATTATCTGCAGTCAAAAACACGCCAGAATAATCTTGAAAAAACTCTAAATCTTCTAGATTCCTTTTAGTTAAATACAATGTCGTTATTGCATTATTATGAATCAATCCCTTTGCGATGGAGCGGCCTAAATTACCAGTTCCTATAATGGCTATTTTCATGATTTTGAGTTTAAAAAAAGTTGGCTTTAAGTTGTAAACCTTGATCCTCTGGAAAATCATACATCAAGTTCATATTTTGTACTGCCTGTCCAGACGCTCCTTTCAATAAGTTATCGATGACACTCGTAATTAATAAAATGTCATTATGCTTATGTAGATGAATAAGACACTTATTAGTATTAACTACTTGCTTTAAATGCACTTCTTTATCGGACACAAATACAAATGGCGAGTCTTTATAGTAGTCCTTATAAAGGTCTTTTATTTTTTCTAGTGATAGGTCTATTTTAGTATAAGCTGTCGCAAAAATTCCCCTGCTGAAATCACCACGATTAGGCACAAATAACACATTAGAATTAAAATCTTGTTGTGACTGTTTTAAAGTCTGATTTATTTCTCCTAGATGCTGATGCGTAAAAGCTTTATAGTGTGAGAAATTATTATCTCTCCAAGTGAAATGTGTTGTAGGTGACAGACTTGTGCCTGCACCAGTTGCACCAGTAACCGCATTTACATGCACATCTTCTTTTATCAATTGTTGTGCTGCTAGTGGTAAAATGGCAAGTTGTATCGCTGTTGCAAAACATCCTGGATTTGCCACATGAGTAGCTTTTTTAATCTCTTCTTTTTGATACTCGCACAGTCCATATGTGAACTCGCTTTCGCGAAAGCGTGCATATTCTATCAACCTAAAATCATTACTTAAATCGATAATTTTTGTATTCTTTGAAAATTGATGCTTCTCTAAAAAAGATTTTGAATTGCCATGGCCTAGACATAAAAACAAAACATCCACATTGTTATTTAACTGGTTTGTAAACACCAAATCTGTAGTACCCAAAAGATCTTGATGCACATCGCTTACGGCATTACCAGCGTTTGAGGTTGAGTATATAAAATCTATGACTACCTCATCATGGTGAATTAAAAGTCTTATTAATTCTCCTGCTGTGTAACCTGCACCACCTATTATTCCTGCTTTAATCATGATTCTTGATGTATCTGGTTATAAATCTTATTGCTGTTTCCTATGATCTTGATAAAACCTTTGGCCTCACTTGCTGTCCATGCTTTATTCTCCTCTCCATAAGTACCGAATTTTGCATTCATTAAATCGTTTACCGATTCTATACCATCCAGAGTAAAGTGATAAGGTTGTAAAGTGACATAAACATCTCCAGTAACTTTGGCCTGGCTACTTTCTAAGAAAGCCTCCATGTCACGCATTACAGGATCGAGGTACTGACCTTCATGCAGGTGCATTCCATAAAAACTAGACAGATAATCTTTGTGCTGTAACTGCCACTTAGTAAGTGTGTGTTTTTCTAATAAATGGTGTGCTTTTATAGTAATCAACGCTGCTGCGGCTTCAAAACCTACTCTACCTTTCATACCTACTATGGTATCGCCTACATGGATATCTCTACCTATAGCATATGAAGATGCAAGATCATTGAGTTGTTGTATAGCCAGTTCTGAAGATTGCTCTTTCCCATTTACAGCAATTAACTCTCCTTTTTTAAAGGCCAATTTTACTTGTTCTTTTCCTTCTTTTTGAATTTGTGATGGATAAGCTTCTTCTGGCAAAGCCTTGAGCGAAGTCAGTGTTTCTGCTCCACCGACACTAGTTCCCCACAGTCCTTTATTGACAGAATATTGAGACTTTTCCCAAGACATAGCTATTCCATTTTCTATGAGATAATCTATCTCTTGTTTACGAGATAGTTTACCATCTCTTATAGGTGTAATAATTTCTATATGTGGTGCTAGAGTTTGAAAAATCATATCAAAACGTACTTGATCATTTCCGGCGCCAGTACTTCCATGAGCGATAAATTGTGCGTCTATGGTTTTTGCATATTCAATTATCTCAATGGCTTGTACAATACGCTCTGCACTTACCGATAGTGGATACGTATTGTTCTTCAACACGTTTCCATAAATCAAATACTTAACGACTTTATCATAAAAAGTACTGACAGCGTCTATTGCTTTAAAAGTGCTCACGCCCATTTTATAAGCGTTAGATTCTATAGTTTTAAGGTCTTCTTGAGTAAAACCACCTGTGTTCACACACACAGCATGCACTTCATAACCTAGATCTTGTGAAAGATATACGGCACAATATGAGGTGTCCAGTCCGCCACTATAGGCTATTACTAATTTTTATTACTGTTCATTTTGATCTTTTTTGAGAATAAGCGTTTGCTTAATTTGTTTTAATCTGTTGAAAACAGACTTTTTAATAGGTTTCTTTTCTTCGGTTGTTTTCTTAGAAGGATCATAGATCATACCTGTACACAAGCACATTTTTTGTTCTGTACGTTGTAGGATATCATAGTTCTTGCAGGTCTGGCAACCGTTCCAGAATTGCTGGTCGTCTGTTAATTCAGAAAAAGTTACAGGCTTATAACCTAAATCACTATTCATTTTCATAACAGCAAGTCCAGTGGTGATGCTGAATATCTTTGCATCAGGAAATTTTTCTTTAGAGAGTAAAAAGATGCGTTCTTTAATTTGTTTGGCCAGTCCTAGATTTCTATAATCTGGATGCACAATAAGGCCTGAGTTTGCGACAAACTTGCCGTGTCCCCATTTCTCTATGTAACAAAAACCTGCAAATTTTCCGTTATCCAGTGCGATAACCGCGTTGCCATTTTCCATTTTGGTAGTGACATATTCTGGTGTACGTTTTGCTATTCCTGTGCCGCGCACTTTGGCAGCATCGGCTATAGTATCACAAATGATTTGCGCATATTTTGAATGCGATTTATGAGCAATAACAATTTCCATTGAGATTGATTTTATAAATTTAATAGTGTAAAGTGTAGTTATGAAAAGAAGAACCGGACGCACCTAAATTCCCAAAAAGAAAAAACCCTTACGGGCGTCGGCGTCGTAAAGTAGGACGCACAGAAAAACCGTTCCTAAAAGGAGCAGTTAAAAAAGTAGTAAATAATAATGGAAGTGAATTCAAAGTAAAAAAAAATAAAAATGTATATCTAAATGCTAAGTAAGATTAAGCACAGCGGCGTCGTTGCGTAAAGCGCACGGGCAAGGATATATTTTTATTTTTGGATAAATTCATGTGGTAAAAGTAATTATTTATTTAGAACAGACATCATAATTAAATACAAACTTGTCAAATTTAAAGAATCGATAAATTTGATATTGATTTTTTACACAAAACACAATTAACTGATACTCTAATGATAATCTACAAAGCATTCATAAAACCTATCCATCAGTCATTGGGCTTTTTACATCTCAAAACGCAGACTTATTTGAAATAATGTCACTCAATTTGAGCAAAAAACTATCTTCGCGGCATGTGGATGTATTTAGGCTTGCTTGCCGCTTTATTTTTAGGATTACACAATTTATGTAAGAAGCATGCCGTACGTGGCAATGAGGTGTTTCCTGTTTTATTAGGAACATTAATCGCTGGCTTTTTATTAATCTTACCTTTTTACATCGGCTCTATCTATGCGCCTGAAGCAACTAAAGAAATAGGTTTCTATGTGGAGACTATACCATGGTCCACACATGGTTACATTGTTATAAAATCTATGATAATGGCAGCATCATGGATACTGGCCTATCAAGCCCTTAAACATTTACCGCTCACTATCGTTACACCTATACGATCTGCAGGTCCATTTTTCACCTTTATAGGCGCCATATTTATTTATAAAGAAGCTCCTAATAACTATCAATGGATAGGCTTTTTCTTAATCATATTATCGGTCTTATTATACTCTAGAATAGGTAAAAAAGAAGGCATCCATTTTAAAAGTAATAAATGGATTTTTGCGATTATAGGCGCTACATTTTTAGGGGCTTCTAGTGGACTATATGATAAGTTCTTAATACAGAGTTTAATGCTTAATCCACAAACGTTACAATTTTGGTTTTGCTTTTACACTATTATAATCTTACTGATTATCTTATCCATCACATGGTTTCCTTATGCCCAAAAACGCAAAGATTTTAAATTTAGGTGGTCTATTCCTGCAGTTGGTATATTATTACAAACTGCAGACTATTTTTATTTCAAAGCACTACAGGATCCTGACGCCATGATCATGTTACTGTCTGCTATTAAACGTAGCCAAATTATTATAGCCGTAGTGATAGGCGGATTAATTTTTAAGGAACAAAACAAACGTCAAAAACTCATACCACTTGCAGGTATCATGATAGGTGTGTTTTTGATATTATATTCTTAAGAATTGCTAGAATGAATAAACAACACCTAGCCTATTACCAGAAAAAGTGAAATTTAGAGAAGTTAGATTATCCTTAGAGTCAGAATTATATTTTTGATCATACTTCTTATCTAAGTATTTATCGATACTCTCCACTACAAAGTAACTTAAAACCCAACTTAAAAACACATCACTAGCCCAGTGCTGTTCTTCATATATACGTGTTAATCCAGGAGTCATACCTATGGCATATATAGGACCTTTGATCCACCAACTATCAAATTGCTTTGCAATAACGTGAGCATTTGTAAACGTAAGTACGGCATGTCCCGATGGAAAAGATCGATAACCAGCAGATCCACCGAATGGTTTAAAATGATTTTTTCCTAAATTAGTTTGTGGTCGCGCCCTACCAGCTACTGACTTAGTAAATTGTTGTAAAAAGCCCGTTGCGGTTGCTGACGATAACAGTAAAACGCCAGTTCTTCTTAATTTCTCATTTCGAGTAAACAG
The DNA here is from genome assembly GCF_002954765.1 of Nonlabens arenilitoris. Lineage (NCBI taxonomy): Bacteria > Pseudomonadati > Bacteroidota > Flavobacteriia > Flavobacteriales > Flavobacteriaceae > Nonlabens > Nonlabens arenilitoris. The sequence continues at coordinate 473,583 of NZ_MTPW01000001.1, forward strand.
ACCAGTGAGATAAACTGCACCTGTAGCTCCATAGTTGTTTTGTGGACTACCAGCATACCACCCATAATCCAATATCAAATTAGGCACATCTTGTTTATGATTGACAAAATATTGTCTTAATTCATCGTCATAAGCATACAGACCTAAGGTCGTACCAGCTGTAGCACCTAATATATAAAAATCATCATTTTGCCAATATAGTGGTCTAGTATATGCATAGCCTACACCTTGAAAAACATTCCCCATATCATAGGTGAAATCATTCCATAAGGATTGCTTGTCATCATTAAAACTACTACCATTAGATTGCCCTTGAGATATTAATAAACCTAGAAAACACAAGCAAAACATCAATTTTTTCATTTTGCAAAAATACTATAAAATGCACTTAACAACATTTTAGGAACAACTATTGTATCTTTGTAATATGCTTTTAAAAATGCTCAAAAATATATCTGTGCTTATGATGGCGGTAGTAGTATTATGCTCTACCCTATCATTCAGTGTGCATAAACATTTTTGTGGTCCATTTTTAAAAGACATTTCCATAGTCGTTCCTTCTCATGGCTGTGGAATGGAGACCAACAACACAACTGAATCCTGTGCTGTTGCACTAGAAAAAAGTTGTTGTAATGATGTTATAGAATTAGTAAAAGGTCAAGATGATTTAAAATTATCATGGGATCATTTTAAACTCGACCAGCAACAGTTTATAGTTCTATTCACTCATTCTTACATCTACTCGATCACTGGTGATGATTTTGTAGACACACCTTTTACATCTTACTCACCGCCTCTGGTCACACGGGACATACCAGTGTTGCACCAGTCTTTTCTTATCTAAATAAAGTTGTATTCTCAATTGCCACTAGGCATTCAATAAGATTACTAACTTTATTCAATAACACTATGAAACATATTATTATGGTGGCTTTGATGGTTTTCGCTTTCGCGAAAGCGTATTCACAAGGTCCACCCATTACAGCAGATAAACCTATCATGCTAGGAGGCAATAGCTTCACCATGAAAACCCTAACTGAAATAAGAAACACCGAGCGCGGAACAGCCGTTTATGTTCCCGTAATGCTCCATTATTTACCTACTGCAAATTCATTAATTGCTTTACATGTACCTTATGTCAACTATGACTTAAGTGATACCAGTGGTAGTGGACTTGCTGACATGAAGATCATGGGTAAATATCAATTTTACCGTAAAGATGGCACCGGAAGAACCTTCCGTATGGTAGCAAAGACCTTACAAACTTTACCTACTGGTCAGGAAATTGATGTAATGGATATTTCTACAGGAAAGTATTCAGGTTATTATGGTATTGTATCTGGATTAGAAACGTTGAAATACGGCATTTCTACAGAAATAGGTTATAACTGGATGCCAGATGGCACCTTAGATGAGTTTAGAACTAAACTGGGTTTTGGCCTTCCGTTATTAAAACCTCAGTATCCTAATAAGCAACTCAATTTATATTTTGAATATAACAGTGTATGGCTGCATGAACGTGACTGGTATCAATTACTATATGCGCAAGGGATACAATATGCTCGTAAGAATATCACCTTTGATCTAGCCGTTCAATTACCTCTTATTCAAGAAATAGCAGATGATCGAGCACTTAACTATTCTGTTTTTGTAGGAACTCGCTATACTTTTTAATAATAAATATAAAATAAGATATCTATAGAGTTACTGCAATCACGGTTTCTATATAAATGATATCAAATAAAACTAAACACAATGAAACAAATAACCATTATTTTAAGCATAGTAATAGGCCTGATGGGCGTATCACAATTAGATGCACAATCAAGTAAAGATAGAGACCAATTTGAAGTACAAGTAGACGGTTTAGGCTGTCCATTTTGTGCATATGGTCTAGAGAAAAAGTTTAAAGAATTTAAAGGTATTAAAGATATCGCTATTGATATAGAAACCGGAGATTTCTCATTTACTTATCCAGCGGCAAAAGAGTTAACTATGGAAGCTGTTGTAGCCCAAGTAGTAAAAGCGGGATATACGCCTAACGACGCAAAAATTACACGCGCAAATGGTACAGTTGAAACTAACAAAGCAGCTGAAAAAGAAGTTATCAGTGAAGTGACCACATCTAAATTGTACGTAAATGGTATGTGCGGTATGTGTAAGGCACGTATAGAAAAAGCTACCACCGCTGTATCTGGTGTAGCTAGTGCCGTATGGGACATAGACACTAAAATGTTAACCGTAAGTTATGACCATCAACTGACTAGTGAAAAAGATATTGAAAAGGCAGCGGCTGGTGTAGGTCACGATACTAACAGTACTAGAGCTACAGACGATAGTTATGATAACTTGCATCCATGTTGCAAATATGAAAGAGCAAACTAATGAGAACGTTTATATATACCATCGTGGCTGCGGTCACGATAATCTCATGTACAGATAAAGCTGCTGTGGCACAGGACTGGCAGTTTGAAAAAGTAATCGACCTAGATGGTATCAACCCTATAGGTATTGCTATGGATGGTAATGATATCTTTCTAAGTGATGGCGATCATAATCGTATAGTTAAGGTAGCTGAAGACGGAAGTATTTTATTTGAGATGGAAGGCTTTGAAAGACCAATGCATATAGATTTTGGAGAGGCAGACTTTGAAATTACAGATAAAGTCACCACTTCTTTACTCAAAGAAAGAGCCCTTTTTGTACCAGAATATGGACGTGACTCTATAGCTGTAATTAGAGATCATAAAAGAGACTACCTGGTATTGCAGGACTCATTAGACGCTCCAGCAGCAATTAGCATATTTAAAAATGAAATCGCTATTGCAGACTTCTATCCTAATCGAGTACTTTATTATAATGGAAAGGAATGGATAAGTATAGGCACAGAAGGCAAAGAACTAGGACAGCTCTACTACCCTACAGATGTGCAAATCACAAAAAGCCACATTTACATTGCCGATGCCTATAACCATAGGGCGCAAGTTTTTGATAAGACTGGAAAAGCTATTGCTATTATAGGAGCTGATTTAAAAATTAATGCCGCTACAGGAATTTTTGTAACAGATGAGGAAGTATTTCTAACAGATTTTGAAAATGGCCGCATTCTCATTTTTGACATGAAATATCAATTGAAACAGATCATAGAAACTAACATCGATAAACCTACAGATGTTTATGTCCAAGATGGATTCATGTATATCACTAATTACCGCAAAGGCCAATTGATTAAGTATGCACTTAAAGATATAGAAAATGAACAATCTTAAACTTCTATTTATACCTGTATTACTTATGCTGTATGGTTGTAAGGATGAAAAATCTGTAGATTATTCTGTATTACATACTGGTGCTTTAATAAATTTAATGTCTGGAAATCTAGAGGCGACTGCGTCTCTAGATTCCATTCAAGACTTACCTTATCTCTATGCGCTGGGTGCCTTAGAAAACCTGAAAGGGGAAATTCAAATTTTTAATGGTAAATCATATGTTAGTAAAGCTTTTGATAAGGACAGTGTACTTTTAGAACGAGACTTTAACCATAAAGCTGCTCTACTAGTATATGCACAGGTAGAAGAGTGGACTAACTCTATAATGTTAGAACAGTTTAGTGATCTTAAATCAATAGAACAACAAATAGAAAAACAGGCATCACTTCACGGAATAGATACAAATCAACCTTTTCCCTTTCTAATTAGAGGAGAAGTGGATCAAGTAAATTGGCATGTGATTAATTGGAAAGATGGAGATAAAGAACATAATCATAAAAAACATCAAGAATCTGGAGCTTATGGAATCATTGAAAATCAAGAAATTGAAATTATAGGTTTTTATTCCACTAAACACAAAGCTGTATTTACACACCACACCACGTTTCTACATATGCATTTTAAAGAAGTGAACGATCATATGATTGCTGGTCATGTAGATGATTTAAAGGCTAGTAAAGCAACACTTTATATACCTAAAATACGATGAAACACACGTATCACATTCAAGGAATGACCTGCAATGGTTGCCGTACTGATGTTGAGAATAAATTGAACAATATGGAACATGTTCAAAATGCTGTCGTGACCTTAGAAAACGAGAAAGCTATAATCAACATGGATGCTCATATAAATCTTGACTCCTTCCAAAAAGCATTGTCCCCTAAGTATAAGATTGATATAATAGAGGAAACAAATGTTTTTAAGAAATCTGCTTTCGCAAAAGCGGAAACCAAAAAGTCTAAGCTACAACAATTAAAACCTTTATTTTTAATTTTAAGCTACATCGCGGTAGCAACCATTTTACTAAATTATAATCGAGAGAACTGGAATGAAGCCATGCTTGATTTTATGGGCTTGTTCTTTATCGTATTTAGCTTTTTTAAAATTTTAGATTTAAAGGGTTTTCCAGAAAGTTTCAAAATGTATGATCCATTAGCAAAGTTAATCCCAACATATGCATGGATTTATCCTTTTATTGAAACGGCGCTGGGCTTGATGTTTTTAATGAGGTTTCAAATAAATATCGCGCTACTTATTACATTGATTATTTTAAGTATAACTACTGGTGGAGTAACTAAAACTTTATTAGATAAAAAATCTATTCAGTGTGCCTGTCTAGGAACGGCATTAAAACTACCAATGACTGAGGCGACCTTTATTGAGAATGCTATTATGATTATTATGGCAGTATTAATGCTGATAAGCTAATATCATTCTAATTTAAAAAGCCCGAAATCAATAATGATTTCGGGCTTTTTTATTTGATTCAAATAATATTTATAAAGTACCTCTTCTCGCCTGTTGTCTTTCAATAGCTTCAAATAAGGCTTTAAAATTACCTACTCCAAAGGATTGGGCACCTTTACGCTGGATTACTTCAATAAACATGGTAGGTCTATCTAATACGTTATTAGTAAATAACTGTAATAGGTAACCTTCATCATCTCTATCGATAAGAATACCATGTTTTTTAAGTAATTCTATATCTTCATCGATCTCACCTACTCGTTCTAAAATATCGTCATAATAAGTATCTGGAACATAAAGAAATTCAACACCACGTTCTCTCATTGCGCTTACTGTAGCAACTATATCATCTGTGGCCACTGCAATATGTTGAACTCCTGGACCATTGTAGAAATCTAAATATTCTTCAATCTGAGATTTTTTCTTTCCTTCGGCTGGTTCATTGATAGGAAACTTCACTCTACCATTACCATTACTCATTACCTTACTCATAAGAGCGGTATATTCTGTCGCAATATCATCGTCTGCAAAAGAAATGATTTGAGCAAATCCCATGACTTCACCATAAAACTTACACCATTTATTCATCTCATCCCAACCCACATTACCGACCATATGGTCAATAAACTTTAAACCTACAGGCTCAGGATTATAATGAGATTCCCATTTTTCATATCCTGGTAAGAAAACTCCATTATAATTTTTGCGTTCTACAAATATGTGAACAGTTTCTCCGTAGGTATAAATACCCGAGCGCACTACTTCACCAAATTCGTCTTTTTCAACGGTAGGCTCTAAGTAAGGTTTTGCACCACGTTTAGTTGTTTCTTCAAAGGCACTTCTAGCATCTTCTACCCATAAAGCAACTACTTTAACTCCATCTCCATGAACATTGATATGCTCATTGAGCTCTCCACCTTTTTGTAATGGAGAGGTAAGGACAAGTTTAATTTTGCCTTGTGTTAATACGTAGGATACACGGTCCTTAAGACCAGTTTCTAGTCCAGCATAAGCAAATGATTGGAATCCAAACGCACTTTTATAATAATGTGCTGCTTGCTTTGCATTTCCTACATATAATTCTACGTAATCTGTACCAAGCAATGGAAGAAAATCTTCGGCTTCACTAAAGAGTTTTTTAAGTGAATATTCTGTATTAGCTAGGTTAGTTAAGTTTTTTATTTCTTTAGACATAATAATTTTTAATTGTAAATAATGTTATAATAATGTAGTATAGAAAACTGATATTATTACCACATTGCCCTTACATGAGAAGCTATTTTATATGAATAATCGATCATTGTATCTAAGATTTAGAACTTAAAAAGTTGCCATTTAAGAAGACTAGGTAAATATACAGATTTGAATATAACTAATGTATTATGACAAGTTTTTTATGGTGATTCAGTCTCAACCAGTCACAAAAAAAACCGCTCTTTTAGAGCGGCTTTTAAAATATAAAATATAGGGACTATAATCCCATTTCTGTTTTAACAGCTTCAGTGATATTTGCAGATTCTTCAGCAAATAATACAGAACTTACAGATACGATAATTTTAAATCCTTTTGCCTTTGCTACCTTTTCTATAGCTGCATTCAGTTTATCATATATAGGTTGCATCAATTCATTTCGTCTAGTTGCTAATTTTAATTCGGCACCTTGCTTTTCTGTATTTAAAGAACCTTCTAGCTGTTGAGCCATTTTAATGATTTCTTGTCTTCTTTCTTCAGTCACTCCTTCTGATTGTGCCTCTTGTTGTAAAGCTTGAAATCTTGCATTGGCATTGGTTTCGGCTTTTGTAATATCTGCTTGAAGATTACTGGTGTAATTTTTCAATTGAGTTTCTGCAGCACTAACTTCTGGCATTTTAGACATTAAGAATTCTGCATCAACATATCCTGTTTGTGCAAATGTGAAAGATGAAGCTACAAGAGCTACTAGTAATAATAATTTTTTCATGATTGTATTTTAACGGGCACAAGATAATTAAAATGTTCCCTATTGTTTATATAAATTTCAATTTCCAATAACTAAGCCAAAGTTATTAAGATTACCTTTTTACCGCAAAAAAACCAGTTTGCTCTTTTGAGACATTATCGATATCATATTGTAATAAGTACCAGTAAGTACTCGATGGTAAAGGGTTACCATTATAGGTAGCATCCCACCCTATACCATCGGGTGCTAGTTGCTTTAATAATTTTCCATAACGATCAAAAACATAAATACCTGTTACATTAACATCCGCACTATTGATATCTATTCTCCAATAGTCATGATAACCGTCATTATTAGGTGTGATATAATCTGGTATCACAAATAGAGGCTCTTCCGGTACTGGGATAATCACTATAGGATTGATAGTTAATTCAAAACTTACCTCATCACTACAACCAGACGCATTAATATCATAAATATATAGAGTTACTGGATAAGTATTAAAATCAGTAATATTTACAATATCACCAGTCATGTATGAAGAACCTAGTCCTCCAGAATCTGTAAAAAATAATTGATTACCACTTAAATTGGTTCCATTGATCACAGGGAAAGTGTAAGAGCCTGTAACGCTTTGAGAAGCTACCGGATTCAATATGGGAACAGGTATAACATTAATCGTAAATGTTTCTGTAATAGAATTATTAGTTGTTAGACCACTATCAGTTACTGTACATTCATAAGTAGTAGTAACCGCAGGTGTTACAGTTAATGATATTGCGGTAGACAATACTGTAGCGACTCCTTGTTCTCGCCATTCATAATTATAAGATCCTTGCGCTGTTGCAGGACTCACCGTTGCCATTAAAGTGGTAGACTCTCCAGCACAAAAATCATTTCCTGTAGCGCTTATAGTTAAATTAAGCATAGGTGGATCCATTATACCTAGAATAAAGCTTTCTTCATCACTACAACTACCATTATCATCATAGATGTAAAGAGCAATAGGCAGTACCGCAAAGTCTGCTGTGGTTACTACATCACCTGGATTATACATGGTTCCATTTCCGTTAGGCTGTGTATAATACGCCTCTCCACCTGTTAAACCTACTCCTGTTATAGCCGGAAATGTAAAGCTACCAGTCACGTTTTGATCTACTAGATCATCAATATCAATTACTGCTAGTACATTAAAATCTGTCATATCAAATCCCATTCCCGTACCGTTCTCAACACCAGAATCGTTTACTGTAACAGATACCGTAGTAGCAACATTCACTGTTACTGTAATAGATGCCATGTTAGGATAGCTTGTTCCCTGTGTATCTGACCAGTTATAGGTATAATTACCATAAGCATTTGCAGGGACTGGTGTAGCCGTTAACGTGACCATATCACCAACGCATACATCTTGGATTCCACCAGGACTAATAGTTACCTGCACATCAACAAATTCTATGTCAAACTGCTCAATGAGTTCACAACCATTGGCATCAATTCCATAAACGTAAATTGTTGCTGGATTAGTAGTAAATAAAGTTTGATCAACTATATCACCAGTATTCCAAGGAGTACCCGTATGGGCAGGATTATCATAAAATGCAGCATTTGTAGGTATATTAGTTCCTGTTATTGCTGGTAATGTATAATTACTATGCGCGATAACATTTGCAATAGGATTCCACGATGGCAAAGGGTTTACCGTAACTGTAATACTAGAAGTGGCTATATTATCTGGCGCAACACGTCCAGAGTCTGTAATAGTACATTCATAAGTAGTAGTAGTCGTTATATTAATAGGTAAAATAGCACTAGTACCTACTACACCGGCTTGACCTTGTATACGCCACTCATATGAGTATACACCTAGTGGTGTTAAAGGATCTGCTGTTGTATTAAGAATTGTATTTGCATTTTGACAATATTCTGGATCAGTATTTCCGTTAGAATCTTCTATCTCTAAACTTATTGAGCAAATAACATCAGACGCCACCTCAGCAGCACCGAATATATCTGAGCTAACTAGATTAGGACAATTAGCCGTTGTTTGAGCTGTATTTATATCAATAAAACGAGTATCATTTCCACCCGTTGCAACTAATTCAAAGGTAGGATTGATAGCACAAGGATTTGCGGTTATAATGGTAACTACTCCAAAAACATTATTGAATCCTGATACACCAGGTATCGTTCCAACCAGACTAGAATTACTAGGGTTTGCAACATCTATAAGAGCGAGATCATTACCGTCTGCACTTAAATATAAGTTACCATTAAAATAAGTTAAATCTCCTGCACTAGGAAAGCCAGTATCGCCTAGATATGTAGCGGTCATGCTCGCTATATCAAATCTAAAAAGACCACCAGGTGAATTAGTATGGACACCTAGTAAAGTACCTGGTCCTTCCTTAACTAAAGAATCTACTCTAAAGTTTCCCGTAAAACCTACAACGTTTAAAATCCCTAATGAAGTCACTACCCCATTAGATACATTAATTAAAAACAATTCATCGTTACGTATACCGTACAAAGTATCATCAGTATCACCTTGTGCTATATCAAAGAAAGAAGAAGAATAACTAGCGACTACTGTCGAACTGCAATTCCCTAAATCTGCAAGTACTATATCACCGTTTGCTAAACATAAATAAGAAGAGTTTACTGATTGCGCTTTCGCGAAAGCGAAAATAAACAAACATAACAAACTTAAAATCAGTTGCTTTTTCAAGAAAATATAATTTTGCCGCAAAAATATAATAATTATTGACCAAGAACTGACTTATCTTTAGATTATCGTTATGTAATCGTTAAAAAACCAATATTCTACCTTCCCTATATTATATTGCCTGCTTAAATAATTCAACATGAAAAAATCATTATTTTTTATTGCTATCCTTTTCAGCATTATAGCTACTGCACAATATGAAATAGTATACAACCTTGAAAAAGGAAAGTCTTATCCTCAAAATCAGGTCGTGACTAGTGAGCAACAGCAGGTTATTAATGGTATGCCGCAAGAAATCACAACCATCATTACTACAGAAACAGATTATCTTGTAACTGATGTGAAGGACGGTATTTATTACATTGACATTATTATTAAAAAAATGTCTAACGAGACTAAGACACCTATGGGCACAGAGACCATAACATCAGATGGTCCAGAATCTAATGCTATGAACACCATATTTAAAAATATGATTAAAGAACCTATAAAAATCACCATGAATAAACATGGCGAAATTTTAAGTTTTGACAATAGTGCACAATTGGAAGGTTTGACTAATGGTGTAGAAATGCCGCAAATGCAATTATTACAAGTAGAGGCAGCTTTAAAAAAAGAAATGAGCGCTGAAAAACAAACCGCAAATTACCAACAATTATCTGCAATTTTACCTAAAGAAAAAGTAGCTGTTGGTGATTCTTGGTTCCAATCGATAACCGTAAATTCTATTGCTGCTTTTGAGGCTACTAGTAATTTTGAATTAGAAAGCGTTAATGATAATTCATATATCATAAGCTCAACTGCAATTGTAAAATCGCCAGATAACGCAAGTACTAATCTTAACGGCATGAAAGCTAATTACAGCCTTTCTGGTCCTAGCTCTGGTACATACACTATCGATAAAGAAACAGGATGGATTACCAGTGCTTCTATAAGACAAGAATTAGATGGTGATATCGTAATTGAGAAATCTGATATGATGCCTCAAGAAATGAAAATGACGATGAAGACTCAAACAACAACAGTTATTGAATAACGTTTACTATTATATAAAAAGCCCTCTAAGATTTACTTAAAGGGCTTTTTTTATAGCCTTATTTTTTCCTACGTCTGTTTGCTATTTTATCGCCGCGAGTCTTAGGTTTCTTATATTTTTTTGCAATTTCTCTACGGTAACTTCCACCTAAATTTACTTTTTTATTCTTTTCACTTTTTTCGTGAAATGAAGCTCCTCGCTCTTCTTCAATAATTTTGTGAGGATTAAAAAGCTCGCGTACAACTGGTTTCTCTTCAGGTGTTTTTTGATTAGAAACTTCAACTTCTTCTGGAAAAGGAATTTCTGGAATTTTATAGTCCATTAAAGCTTCTATAGCTTCTTTATCGTCCTTTTCTTTTTCTGTGTAGAACAAGATTGTTTTACCTTTCTCCTCTGCACGACCACTACGACCTATACGGTGCATATAATTCTCTGGAAAAGAAGGTACATCTATATTTATTACGTGAGATATTTTATCTAAGTCTAATCCACGCGCCATCACGTCTGTAGCTATTAAGATGCGACGTTCACCACTATCAAAGAGCTCTATAGAACGTAATCTATAATTTTGTGTTTTATTAGAATGTATAACGGCGATCTCATCACCATATCGTTCCAGCATATAATCTTGTAAACGATCTGCACTCTTTTTATTTCCTACAAAAACAAGTACTTTTTTAAATTCTTCTTCATCTGTAAGCAAATCCATTAATAGATTAGCTTTAGTATAAAAATTCTCTACTGGGTAACAGGTTTGAGTGATATTTTCTAATCTTGTACCACTTACCGCTACTGATACTTTTTCTGGATTAAAGAAATATGATTTAATAAAATCTTCTATTTGATCTGTCATCGTTGCGCTGAACATGATGTTCTGACGCTTAACAGGTAGGTGATCAAAAATGTTAGTTAATTGAAATCTAAAACCTAAATCTAGCATTACATCTACCTCATCAATGACTACCTTCTTACAATTTTTCAATCGTACGGTTTGCGCAACTATCAAATCATAAAGACGCCCTGGAGTTGCTACGATAATATCAACACCATCAGCCACAGCTTTCTTTTGTGTATTAATATTAGTACCACCATAAACACCTAGCACTCTAACATTGATATAAGCAGCATAAGCTTCAATTTGCTCAACAACTTGAACAACTAGTTCTCTAGTAGGTACTAGAATTAAAATTCTAGGATCAAGAGTGTCTGCATATTTAAGTTCATGAAGCAATGGCAACATATAACCTAGTGTTTTACCAGTACCAGTTTGAGCAATACCTATCATGTCTCTACCCGATAAAATTACCGGAAAAGCTTGCTCTTGAATAGGTGTCATCGTGGTAAAACCTAAATCGTTAATACCATTGCGCAATGGTGTTCCCAGATTTAGTTCCTCAAAATTCTTCATGAAAATGATTTTTGCAAAGGTAATGGAAATGACTCAGGTAACGTACTCTTAAACAATCGCTTTTTAAGGGCTCGTAGCAATCTTAAACTCACTTATTAGCCTAGTTATGAATCAAACTAATGTACAGTAAAGAATCCTCTTTATAATAAAACAGTAACTACTGTCTTATCTTTGCAGCCATGCATGATAATAATTTACACAAACATGGATATGATCTCGACTTATTATCAGAATCGTATCCAGACCTTAAGCCTCACTTCATCACAAAAGAAGATGGTTACATAAGTATAGACTTCACAAATCCAGCTTCAGTACTTGCTTTAAATAGTGCACTACTTAAAGAACACTATGGTGTGAATCACTGGGAATTACCGGTTGATTATTTGAGTCCACCTATACCTAGCCGTGTAGACTACATACTTCATTTAGCAGATCTAGTAGGAGAAAAAAATATTACAGGTTTAGACATAGGTACTGGAGCTAATATGATCTACCCTATTCTAGGTACTGCAATTTTCAATTGGAAAATGGTAGGTAGTGAGGTTGATGAGGACAGTTACGCTTTTGCGAAAGCGTTACAAGAAAAAATCACGCTGCCTAAATCACGTAAGATTTCTAATATCAAATTGAGATTTCAAGAAAATCGTGGTTCTATATTAAAGAACATCATTAAGCCTCAAGAGCTCTATGATTTTACTATGTGTAATCCACCTTTTTACGGTAGTGAAGATGAAGCTATTAAGGCCAACCAGCGTAAAAATAAAAATTTAGGAAACGAAGTAAGCGAGCGCAATTTTGCCGGTAAATCTCACGAATTATGGTGCAATGGTGGCGAGGCTTTATTTATAAAGAGATTGATCAAAGAAAGTGTTGCTTTTAAATCGCAAGTAGGCTGGTTTACCTGTTTAATATCTCGTAAAGAAAACTTACCTAAACTCGAGAAACAACTTACTAAATTAAAAGCGAGTTATAAAATAGTACCTATGAATAGTGGGAATAAAAAGAGCCGTTTTATCGCATGGAAATTTGATAGAAAACCTACAGAATAATATCTTTATTATATAAATGTCCTATTCAATTTTTTGAGATTTAAAATCATTTAAAAACTGAGTGATTTTATCACCTTTTACATGATCCATTACAACAATTTTAAACCACACTGGATGATTGTGATTATCTGGCACAAGTCCGTATTTAAGAGCAATCATAGGTGAGATAAAATCACGATGAATGGTTATAATATTGCTATCCTTAAAATGAATGAGTCTTACATTAAGCTCTAACAAATGATTTTTTAATCGAGTCGTGCGAGCTGCTAGGGCTAGCATGCGCTCTGCCCAATCATAAGGACCGTAATTCATTAATATTTTATAAATACTTATCGCATTTGCACCACTACGACTTCCCACTAGCGTGCAATCCATTCCTGCTACATACTGTGCACTATCGGTAAGACTATATTTAAGTAATCCTTTTCTAATCACAAAAATCCCAGTACCGTATGGGGCTTGTAACATTTTATGAGCATCTAGTGTAAAGGAATCAATACGATCATCATTAAAAGTTAATGGTTGATCTGGATTTGTAAATGGCAAGAAAAATCCACCATATGCTCCGTCTACATGAACTTTAACCGTCATGGAAGGATACTGTGCGATAACAGCCATATAGTCATCCAATGAATCTACAGAACCAAACATAGTCGTCATCATGTTGCAGACTAATATCAACTTATCAACACCTTGTGATTGTAATAAATCTAATCGGTTTTTAAGATCTGTTGAATCGATGGCTCTAGTTTCTGAATCAACCTTGACTTTAACGAGTTTTATATTTAACAGATTGCTTGCTTTATCCATACTATAATGAGCGTCTTCACTACATAATATGGCAATAGAACTATAATCTTTTTCTAGTCCATAGGTCTCATTAAATAAGTTACGATATACCCATATGGCCTGTATATTACCTTCAGTACCACCTGAAGATACATAACCATCGATAGAATCTGGTTGCGCTTTGAGAATATCCTGAGCAATAATTTTAATAACCTCAGCTTCTAATCGTTGTGTGCCAGAGAAATAAGGCTCTGATAAATCTGTATCTGTATGTACACCTATATGATTAGGATTATTAATAAGAGTTTTAAGAAATGTAGACCCATCGAGAACTTGAGAATCTGGTGCAAATTCTTGCTTATCAAGATGAGATGCGGGCACACCCATTTTTAAACTATCATAATAATTGATATTTTGAGATAACGCTTCTAGAATGTGTTGATCAATCGCTTCTTTAGAAAGACGTCTCCAACTACTATAAACCTGATTGTAAGTCACTTATATTATTTTTAATAAATATGCTGCTAAATTATTTAAATTTAGAATGACAAGTAATGATAATTGTCATTTTTGTTCATCTAAAACGTATATTTTTAAACATTCTATGCAACAAAATCTGGCAACGAAGTCTATACGACCCTTTATAGGCTGCAATGATTATGCAGAATCTATTGCTTTTTATAAAGCCATAGGATTTCAAGTGACTTCCATAGCGACTAACATGAGTGTTTGTCAACTAGGAAATTGTAGTTTCTATCTTCAAGACTCTCAGGTTAAAGATTGGATAGAAAACACGATGTTATTTCTTGAGGTTAATGATCCAGCAGGCTTTTTAAGTTACTTGAAGTCTCTAGATTTAAAGAAACAATTCCCTACCATTCAACTTAAAGGAATGGTGAAGTATGATTGGGGACAAGAGTTCTTTCTTCATGATCCTAGTAATATATTGTGGCATATAGGAGCTTTCAAAGAGTAATGAAATAAAACTTTTCCGACTTTACTAAAAAGACTATTATGTTTGGATTATTTAAAAAGAAAAGTGAGCTAGATAAATTACAGGTAGAGTATCAAAAACTCATGGGAGATTTTCATAAACTCTCAAAAACAGATCGCTCTGCTGCCGATGCTGCTTATGCAAAAGCGGAAGAAATAGGTAAGAAGATGGATGATTTGAAGAAGTCTTAAGTCTTTTAGTCCTTAGTCAGCAGTCTATTTTCAAAAGCTGTCACGCTGAACCATCCTATCGACAGGTAGGATTATTTCAGCGTATTGTTTCGGCTGAACTTAAATTTTTAAATACCAATTAGTTAGCGTATCCAACACCTGCAGATTGCTTCTTTCAGCTAAACCGAGATCGCACTGACGTTTCTTCAACCAATTCAAATTTCGAGTTCGAGTTCGAGTTCAACAACTTTACATCTGCTCAGGAACTTCTATTCCTAGTAATCCACAAGCTGATTTGATAACGGCTGCAGTTTTAAAACATAATGCTAGACGGAACTGCTTCATATCTGCACTAGTTTCTTCTACAATTTTAGGAACGTTCTGATAAAATGAATTAAATTCTTTTACCAGTTCATAAACATAGTTTGCGATTAGTGCTGGACTGTAATTTCTCGCTGCGGCATGAACCGTTTCAGGATACTGCTGTAGTATTTTAATGACTGTTACATCTTTATCGGTTAGTTCTAAATCTGTAGCCACTTTTAAATCACTTGTTTCAAAAGCAGATTTCTTTAAGATTGACTTGATACGGGCATGAGTATATTGAATAAATGGACCTGTATTTCCTTGAAAATCTACCGATTCTGTTGGGTCAAACATCATGCTTTTCTTAGGGTCTACTTTAAGCATAAAGTATTTTAATGCTCCTAAACCTATCATTTTATAAAGACGCTCTTTTTCAGCATCATTCATACCTTCTAGCTTGCCTTGTTCTTGAGCAATCTCTCTAGCAGTATCTGTCATTTCTTCCATAAGTTCGTCAGCATCTACTACAGTTCCTTCACGAGATTTCATTTTACCAGATGGTAATTCTACCATACCGTAACTTAAATGATATAGATTCTCTGCCCAATCATAACCCAGCTTCTTAAGAATTAAGAAAAGCACCTTAAAGTGATAATCTTGCTCATTACCTACGGTATACACCATAGAATTGATGTCGTAATCTTTTACACGTTGTATAGCTGTTCCTATATCTTGAGTCATGTAAACTGCGGTACCATCAGATCGTAATACAATTTTGCGATCCAGTCCTTCATCTGTCAAATCTATCCATACAGAGCCGTCTGGATCTTTTTCAAATACGCCTTTATCGAGACCTATTTGCACCACATCTTTACCTAATAAATAGGTATTGCTTTCATAGTACAAACTATCAAAATCAACACCTAGATTTTTATAAGTGGTTTCAAAACCATCATATACCCAACCATTCATTTTTTTCCATAAAGCAACTACAGCTTCATCACCTTGCTCCCATTTACGTAGCATTTCTTGAGCTGCGATGAGTGATGGCGCTTCTTTTTTAGCTTCTTCTTCTGTTTTACCAGCAGCAATTAAGTCAGCGATTTCCTTTTTATATTCTTGGTCAAACTTCACATAGTAATTCCCAACCAGTTTATCTCCTTTCAATCCGGTAGATTCTGGAGTTTCTCCATTACCATATCGCTCCCAAGCCAGCATAGACTTACAGATGTGAATTCCGCGGTCATTAATGATCTGGGTTTTATTTACTTTACGGCCTGTTGCTTCTACTATTTGGGCTACTGAGTAGCCTAATAAATTATTACGCACGTGACCTAGATGCAATGGCTTGTTTGTATTAGGCGAGCTATACTCTACCATCACACCAGACTGTGAGGCGTCAATTGGTGTTTTTCCATAATCCTCAGCGGCTAGAATGTTATTGAAGTCCTTAAGATAAATGGCATGCGATACAGTGATATTCAAGAATCCTTTGATCACTTCGTAGGAAGTAATGAGGTCTGTTTTGACCAGCTCTGCACCTATTTGTTCACCTATGACAGCTGGATTGCCTTTGATATGTCTTAACATAGGAAATACCATTACCGTAAGGTCTCCGTTTTGATCTTTTCGCGTAAGCGTGATTTCCACATTTTCTAAACTCACAGAAAATAAGTGTTCTACAGCGTTTTTTACAGCAGTTTCCAGTTGATTGTTAAGCGTCATGGTTACAAATTTAAGCCTGCAAAGATAAGGATTATGAAAGGCTTACGGAACTTTTGAGACTATTAGAATATGCTGTACAATGTATCTTATAATGACCCAGAAACACGACGCCTCATTGAAAATGACGTAGGCAAAGTTTTAAGCTTGCGCCAAAGGTGGAAACTTAATGGCAGCGGTTCTCCTAAATTACATATCACCTCAAGTAGCATACAGATTCATAACTTACTCGCGGTGGATAATAATCTTAATGTATGTAATGTAGAATTGAGAGAAAAAGGAATTATCGTAAGATTTAGATCTAGGTTACAAACTTATGCACTGCCTATTCCCTATTATAAACTTAACGTATATAAAGGTCGTGCCGAAGAATATAGTATTTATAGAGATAATTATTTTGTGAAGGTAAAAGCGAATCGCAAACCTATACACGATTTTTTCAAAAAAGTAAGTCAACAAAAAGGTGATACAGGTCATACATATATAGATGATTTGTAAATCTTATATTTCACCTATGAAAAAACACTTTTATCTCATCCTGATATTTTTATTAATCTCTTGTGATAGTAGTGAAAATGACAGGCAATCAGAACCAGAGCCTATTGATTTCTATAAAGGAATGGACCTTTCTTTTTTACCTGAAATAGAGTCAGACGGAGTAGTTTTTAAAGATGAGAATAGTCAAGATATCGTTGATAATTATGCGTATCTAAAAAGTCGTGGTGTTAACCTAGTACGTATACGTCTATGGATTAATAATACCAGCGGTCTTTACAACCTCAACTTTGTAAAAGATCAAGCGTTAAAGGCTAAAGCGCAAGGCATGGATTTTTTACTAGACTTTCATTATTCAGACACATGGGCAGATCCAGGATCACAAGATATACCAAATGTATGGGCAACGCTGAACATTACCTCACTGACCGAAAGTATTAAAAATTACTCGCAAAATGTGTTGCAAGAGCTCGTTCTTCAAGACACTTCTCCAGCGATAGTACAAATAGGTAATGAAACTAATAATGGAATGTTATGGCCGTTGGGCCAGGTGTATTCTTCTAGCGGTGAAAACTGGGATAATTATATTCAACTTACTAAAGCAGCTATTGAAGGAGTACGACAAGCCTCACCAGCTTCTCAAATCATGATTCATCATGCAGGTATAGAAAACGCAGATTATTTTTATGAGCAATTAATTTCACGTAATGTAAACTTTGACATTGCTGGTTTAAGTTATTATCCATGGTGGCATAATAATGATATCGATTTTATTGAAAATCAACTACAATCGTTTGCTACTGGGATCACTCAAAAGGTTATGATTGTTGAAACAGCCTATCCATTCACTCTCAACTGGGATGATCAAACTAACAACATTGTAGGATTACAAAATCAATTAATCACATCTTATCCTGCTACACCTGCTGGACAGCGCACCTATATGTTGCGCATTCATAATATGGTTAAGAGTTTGCCTGGCAATAAAGGAATAGGTTATTGTTACTGGGCACCGGATTGGGTCGCTCTTTCTAACAATAATAACTCGAGCACAAATGGCAGTAGCTGGGAGAACCTAGCTTTATTTGATTTTAGTCATAGAGTGAATACAGCTATCGACATTTATGAGTTAGATTAATTCTACCTGCATAATTGTAACATTTCTTAAAATTGATGTACTAACACTTCAAATCAATTATTTAAGAACTGTTTATTATGATACTAAGCCTTAAAAATGTTTCTAAAACTTACCCTAATGGTGTAAAAGCGCTAGACAATGTTACTATAAATATAAACGCAGGGATGTTCGGCCTACTAGGGCCTAATGGTGCAGGAAAATCATCAATGATGCGTACCATTGCGACATTGCAATCACCAGATTCTGGAAGTATACATTTAGATGGTTTAGATATCTTAAATAATAAAATTGAGTTCAGAAAGACTCTAGGTTATTTACCACAAGAATTTGGAGTGTATCCTAAAATGAGCGCTCATGATTTATTACATTATTTTGCTAGTCTTAAAGGCATTACAAGCAAGGCAGAACGTAATGCTATCGTTGACAAAGCACTTGAAGTAACTAATTTAAGTGATGTACGCAATAAACACGTAGCAGGTTATTCTGGTGGTATGAAACAACGTTTCGGTATCGCGCAACTACTCTTAAACGATCCTAAATTAATCATTGTTGATGAGCCTACAGCAGGTCTTGATCCAGCTGAACGTCATCGATTTTTAAATGTACTACGTGAAATAGGAACTAATCATATCGTTATATTCTCTACACACATTGTTGATGATGTAAAAGAACTTTGTACTGATATGGCCATTCTTAATGGCGGTAAAATCCTAGCACAAGCAACACCTAAACAAATGACAGCAGCACTCGCTGGCAAAATATGGACCACTACTGTAGAGCGCGATGGAATCGAAAAAATGCAACAAGATTTCAATGTGATTTCTTCAAATTATAATGAAGATAATAAACTCAATGTACGTGTATATGGAGAAGCTTCTCCTGGTGACGCTTTCGCGAAAGCGGACCCAACACTAGAAGACGTGTACTTTACAACATTAAGTAACGACAGGTTTATTGCCGCAACAGAAATCGCTTAATCATGTTCTCAACGATATATACACACGAAGTAAAAACCTGGTTTAAGAAACCGCTTTTTTACATATACGCAGCTGTTTTATTTCTATTATCCTTATTAATATCTGCACTTGCGGTAGGTGTTTTTGATAGTGATAATGTAACCGTAACAAGTGCGATAAAATTAAATGGTGCGGTAGGTATTTACAGTCTTTTGGGCTTTTTTGCCATTCTTACCTACTTGTTAATACCATCTATAATAGGTGGTACTATACAGCGAGACTTTAAGAATAACATGCACAACGTGCTCTATTCTTATCCATTAACTAAATGGAATTATTTACTAGCAAAATTCAGTGCTGGTATGACAATGACACTATTGATCATCGTTACCAGTTTAATAGGAATCACACTAGGTTTTTATTTACCAGGCGCAAATGAAGAGTTAGTTGGTCCTTTTAAGATCATGAACTATTTACAACCGTTTTTACTTTACATTATTCCTAATGTGTTTTTTTATGGTGCTATAGTTTTTGCCATTACTGCATTTTTAAGAAACGTGAATATAGGTTTCATGTTTGTTTTAGTGATGATCATACTACAATTTGCAGCGGGATCTAGTGCACCTACTATGGATGATTCTTACTGGGTAGAATTACTAGAGCCTACTGGTGATAGTGCCACTTACAGTCAGATTAAATACTGGACTCCAGAAGAACAAAGTACTCAATTAATCCCGATTACTGGGACTTTACTATATAATAGGTTAATCTGGTTAGGCATATCACTACTTGTTTTTATAGGTGTTTTATTTGCTTTTAATTTTTCACAAAACCCAACAAGTTTATCACTAGCAAAAACTAAAGCACAACGAGTCACTAAAAAGAACTTTGGAACTATAACTAAAGTTATCATGCCGCAAGCTACTCAAGATTTATCTTTCCTAGGACAATTGAAGACAGCTTGGATTATCGCAAAATCAGATATTGCATTCATTGTAAAAGGATGGCCTTTTATTATAATAGCTTCAGTTGCATTTGCATTTTCATTGCTTACTATGTTAATCACCGGTCAGCAGTACGGAACTGATATTTTACCTAAAACTTGGGTAATGCTTCAATTTGCAGGTGGTATCTTCAGTACGTTTGCTTACTTATTGATATACTTATATACTGGATTGATAATGGATCGTGCAAAAGCGGCTCACATTAATCAATTAGTAGATGCGACTCCTACAAGAAACTGGACGATGTTACTGTCTAAGTTTATTGCTATGGTTGTTATGATTGCCACCATTTTACTTATTGTGATTTTAAGTGGTATTATCATCCAAGCGTACAACGGTTTCTTTGAGTTTGAGTTACCTCTATATCTTTTTGACCTTTATGTAATTAATATATGGGATTTCATTCCTTGGATTATGATGTCTTTATTGATTCATACACTCATTAAAAATAAATGGGTAGGTTTGATAGTATTATTAGTACTTGCTATAGGTATTCCTCCATTATTAGGAGCTATAGGTGTGGAACAAGGTCAGTTTATTTTCAATCAAGGCGCTGGTTCTCCTAGCCCTAGTGATATGAATGGTTATGGTAGTGGATTAGGGAAATACTTTACCTATAGAGTTTATTGGATGCTGTTAGGTATTGCATTATTTGCTCTTGCTGTATTATTCTACCGTCGTGGTATGGGAACTTCTATGAAAGAACGTATCGCAATTGCAAAAGCACGATTGTCAAAATCAATCATCGCTATAATGGCTGTTTCATTACTTGGATTCTTTGCTATAGGTGGATACATGTGGAAAGTAAACAACATTGACAATGAACAAATATCTGGTAAAGAGCAAGAGGAACTTCAAGTTAATTATGAAAAGGAACTGAGCAAATATGCTAAAATACCTCAACCTAGATTAGTTGCTGTCAATACATTTATGGACATCTATCCAGATACTCGTGATTTTAAGGCAGGAGCGACTTATACCTTAGTAAATCAGACTGATGTTGCAATTGACACTTTACATGTAAATTATCCAGACAGACCTACTGAGATTACTCTAGATTTAGAAAATAATATTGTCAAAGATTTTGAGGATTACAACTACCGTATGTATCAATTTAAAAAGGCATTACAACCAGGTGATACTCTTATAATGAAATTCACTACAGAGAATAAGCCTAATACTTTCTTTGACAATAACTCTCCTGTAGTTGATAATGGAACTTTTATAAATAACAGTATTTTCCCATCCATAGGATATAGTGATCAATTTGAAATACGTAACACTCAAGTACGTAAAAAGTATGATCTAGAACCTAAAGATCGACTGCCAGCTCCAGATGCTCCTGGCGCAAGAGATAATAATTATATAGGTGGTAATAGTGACTGGATAGATTTTGAAGCAACGGTAAGTACTTCAAGTGATCAAATCGCCATTGCACCAGGATATCTCATTAAAGAATGGGAAGAAGACGGACGTAAATATTATAATTATAAAATGGATTCTAAAATCCTCAATTTCTATGCATTCTTAAGCGGCCGTTATGATGTTAAGAGAGACGAGCATGATGGTGTGAAATTAGAAATATATTACCATCCAGATCATGACTATAATGTCGACCGTATGATGAGTGGTTTAAAAGAAGGACTAGATTATTATAACGATAATTATACACCATACCAGCATAGACAGGCGCGTATTATCGAGTTCCCAAGAACTGGTGGTGGTTTTGCACAAGCTTTCCCCAATACGATTCCTTTTAGTGAAGCGATAGGTTTTATAGCAGATGTTGATGATGAGGATAATGACGCCGTTGATTACCCATTTAGTATAACTGCTCACGAACTAGCACATCAGTGGTGGGCACATCAAGTAATAGGTGCAAATGCTAAAGGAGCAACATTACTCTCTGAAAGTCTATCTGAGTATAGTTCTCTTAAAGTTCTCGAAAAAGCAAATGGAAAAGAGCAAATGCGCAAATTCCTTAAAGAGGCTATGGATGGGTACCTATTAGGTAGAACCGTTGAGCAAATCAAAGAGAATCCATTAATGTATAATGAGAACCAACAGTACATTCATTATCAAAAAGGTTCCTTAGTACTATATGCGATGAGTGACTATCTAGGTGATGAAAAATTTAATGCTGTCATAAAGAGATTTGCTCAACAACATCAATTTAAAGGAGCTCCTTATCCAGTTGCAACAGAGTTTGTAAACGATATTAAAGCGGTGACACCAGATTCTTTACAGTATCTAGTTACTGATATGTTTGAAACAATCACTTTGTATAACAATAAAGTAAAAGAAGCGACTTATCAAGAATTACCAGATGGTAAATATCTAGTTACATTAGATGCTCAAGTGATCAAGTACCGCTCTAACGAGAAAGGTAAGTCTGTTTATAAAAATATCGCTGGTGACAGCCTTACTTTTACACCTGAAGGAAAAACCAAAGCATTACAGTCATTACCACTTGCAGATTATATAGAGGTAGGTGTATTTGGCGAAGTAAACGATGATAATGGATTAGAAAAAGTTCTCTACTTAGAAAAATTAAAGGTGTCTGAGATATCAAACACTTTTGACATTATAGTAGATGAAAAACCGATAGAAGCTGGTATCGATCCTTATAATAAGCTGATTGATAGAAATAGCGACGACAACAGGTCAAAACTATCAGAAAAAAAATCTAGCACGACCGCAAAAGAATAAAAACTTTATTGATTAGAGTAGGTTACCACTTACCATTTTAGAATTGTGATGCAGCAGTTTTAAGGTGGTAAGTTTTTTTTTAGTCATATAATAAGATTTCTTTAAAATATCTCTTTTAACAAATCGATGTAGCAATACCATCTATTTGCACCTTATCTTTAAGATATGAAAGTTCTACTCACAGGTGCAAATGGTTACATAGGTATAAGATTATTATATGAATTACTTAAACAAGATCATGAAGTAATTTGTGCTGTACGCAGTGCCGCTCGACTATCGGTACCGCAAGAGATTAAAGATCAAATCGAAATTATAGAAATTGATTTTTTAAACTTAAAATCACAACAAGAATTACCTCAAGACATAGACGCCTCTTACTACCTCATTCATTCTATGAGTAGCAGTACAGAGAGCTTTGACACGATGGAAGCAGAAAGCGCCATAAATTTTGTGCAACTCATTAATCGCACAAGCTGTAAACAAATCATTTATTTATCGGGAATTGTTAATGAAGATAAGCTTAGTAAACATTTGCTTTCGCGAAAGCGTGTTGAAGATCTTCTCTACACAGCAACAGCCGCAGTGACCGTACTTAGAGCTGGAATTATAGTAGGCAGCGGAAGTTCATCATTTGAAATCGTGCGTGATCTATGTGAAAAGTTACCTTTAATGATCACGCCTAAATGGGTCAACACTAAAACACACCCTATAGCGATACGTAATGTAATGAGTTACCTCACCGGTGTATTAGGTCACAAAGACTGTTATAATCATAGTTATGATATAGGTGGTAAAGATGTTCTTACCTATAAAGAAATGATGACACGTTATGCTAAGATGCGTAAAATCAAACTGTACATCATCACAGTACCTATTATGACTCCTAAGCTTAGTTCTTACTGGCTATATTTTGTCACCAGCACTTCTTATAAGCTAGCACAAAATCTGGTCAACAGTATGGCGATTGAAGTAGTTGCACAGCCTAACGACTTGAGGGAAAAGCTAGACATTCATTTATTTAGTTATGAAGAAGCGCTAGCTATGGCATTTACTAAGATTGAACAAAACCAAGTAGCCAGTAGCTGGAAAGACTCTATGGTAAGCGGTCGTTTTAAACGTAATCTCAATAAATATAAACAAGTGCCTAGCTATGGATGCTTAAAGGATGCTCAACAATTAAAAACAGAAGACCCAGATGCAGCACTAGAACGCATATGGTCCATAGGTGGTAAGAATGGATATTATTATGCCACTTTTTTATGGAAAATAAGAGGCTATGTAGATAAACTTATGGGCGGTGTAGGATTACGTCGTGGTCGTACTAATGTTAATACAATATATGCTGGAGATTCTTTAGATTTCTGGAGAGTTCTAGTAGCAGATAAGAAAGAGAAAAGATTACTACTATTTGCTGAAATGCGAGTACCAGGAGAAGCGTGGTTAGAATTTGAAATCGATGAAGATAATGTGGTTCACCAAACTGCGACATTTAGACCGCGAGGTATATGGGGACGCTTATATTGGTATTCTATGCTGCCCTTTCATTACTTTATTTTTGCAGGGATGATCAAGCGTATCGCAAAGGGATAAAATAAAAAAGGGTAGAATTTACTTCTACCCTTTTTCTATACTGTTTAAATAGTGATTATGCTTTTGGTAAAAATACCTCAGCCATCATACACCTAACAGATCCACCACCTAAGGCTTCAATAGTTTCAATAGATGGATGTACTATCTCATTATATTTTTCAAGTTTTTTGATCTGGTCTGCAGTTAATGATTGGTAAGCTTGATCACTCATAATTAGTAATCTATCACCTGCCTCATTATGGACTTGCATCATATTACCAGCAAATGCGTTTACTTGATTTTCTGTAATAGCTATGACATCTTTCCCATCTTCTTTAAGATGTTTTAAAACATTTTTACGTTCAGTTTTGTCATCTATGCAGTCTAAACATATAACGGCATAGTTTTCTCCTAGTGCCATCATGACATTAGTATGATAGATAGGCAATCGCTTATCCTCTACAGTTTGGTATGCGGTAAAAATTACAGGTGTATATTCAAAATCTTCACAAAACTCTATAAACAACTCCTCATCTGCACGAGGTGATATACTACAATAAGCTTTCTTATTAACTCGATCTAGTAATAAGCTACCAGTTCCTTCTAGAAAATACCCTTCATCTTCGGCACTAGTATAGTCTATAATGTTTGCGATACTGAATCCTTCTTTCTCTAGCGTGTC
Organism: Nonlabens arenilitoris; assembly: GCF_002954765.1. Classification (NCBI taxonomy): domain Bacteria; kingdom Pseudomonadati; phylum Bacteroidota; class Flavobacteriia; order Flavobacteriales; family Flavobacteriaceae; genus Nonlabens; species Nonlabens arenilitoris. The sequence goes on from NZ_MTPW01000001.1 coordinate 499,013, forward strand.
TAAAACTTCTGGTCTGCGTTCTAAGCGACGATTTTCTGCAAACATAGGATATAGGGCTATATCTCCATTTTGATGTGTAGAAATCCAATTATTGGGAAAAATAGAATCTGGCGTATCGTTCTTTTCATCGTCTGAAATGATGATTACATTGATTCCTTTATTTTTTAACGCAGTTGTAAAAGCATCAAATTCTTCTTGAGCTTTGTTATTTGCTACTTCATTTTTAATGCGCCCGTGTGCCTCTTGATCTTGGTAATAATTATTAACAGCTGTTTGTTCATTTAAACGGAACTGCACCGGCCTTACCATAAAAACCGTATCTGTAATTTGTTTCATTAATCTCTTATTAGTGGTAAAGTTGAACATCTTAAAAGACCTTCTTGTTTAGAAATTTCGGCATAAGGCACCTCTTCTACTGTTATCCCATGATTGCGTAACCATGTATTCAATCGAGTAAAATTCTTTTCTGAGACAACCACATCTGGTGCTATAGAAAATACATTTGAATTCATGTGATACATCTCTTCCTGTGAAATTTCAAAACAATTCTCCTTTCCAAAAAAGTCTACCAAATACTGATATTCTTCTTCTTGAAGAAAGCCATTTTTATGTATAATACATTTATCCTTTCCAACTGGTTGAAAGCAACAATCTAGGTGTAAGGCGTTATTATATGGGTCTAGGTTGTCTTTACGCAGGTTAAAACTCATCACTTTTTTATGCGGAAAAGTATTTTTTAACCACTCTATGGCTTCTACGTTTGTACGCGCTATAATATAATCTGCATAGTCATCACCACGATAGGTTCCAACAAAGATATATTCACCGTATAGCATGACATCACCACCTTCAATGTGGACTTCTTCTGGTGGTCTAATAACCTTATCTGGACTTATTTGGTCAATCACATATTGTATCGCCTCTATTTCTTCCTCGCGGTCTGGTAATATATTTGCTTTTACAAAAACATCATCAATTACAAAGCCTATATCTCTAGTAAATATCTGGTTACAATCCTCAATATGTGTTGGTCTATAGACCTTAACATCATACTTTTTAAATACGGCATTTACAGCTTCCATCTCTGTAACCATGTCTTCATTTGATGGATAAGTTCCTGCTAGGATGTGCTCGCGTGATTTAGGATCATAAGCATCCTCTAAAGCAGGCTCAGGACCATTACTCGCAGCAGTTCCTAGAATCACAGCACGCAATCGCGAGGTTTCATCAATTACATTAAGATTTAATTTATTCATATTGCGAATTTAATAATATAACAACCAATTTTTTATGGAATCCACATTGAGTTTATCAACTTTATTTCTCAATAAAAAACTCCCTAACACAACGCGCTAGAGAGTTTATAAAATTTGTGATTTAAAAAATTACCTGTTAGATACTTCTTTAAATGACCTGTGATTCTCACCAGTATATACCTGACGTGGACGACCTATAGGTTCTTTGTTTTCACGCATTTCTTTCCACTGTGCAATCCATCCTGGTAAACGACCTAGTGCAAACATTACGGTAAACATCTCCACAGGAATTCCCATTGCACGATAAATGATACCTGAATAGAAATCTACATTAGGATATAATTTGCGATCTACAAAATATGGATCATTAAGAGCCTCTTGTTCGAGACCTTTTGCAATATCTAAGATAGGATCATCGACACCTAGAGCTTCAAGCACCTCATCTGCAGCTACTTTAATAATTTTTGCTCGTGGATCAAAGTTTTTATATACTCTATGACCGAATCCCATTAAACGGAAAGGATCTTCTTTATCTTTAGCTTTGGCCATGTACTTTTTAGTATCACCACCATCTTCTTTTATTGCTTCTAGCATTTCTAGAACGGCCTGGTTTGCTCCACCATGAAGTGGTCCCCATAACGCATTTATTCCAGCACTTAAACTTGCAAAAAGACCTGCATGTGAAGATCCTACAATACGTACCGTACTTGTAGAGCAATTTTGTTCATGGTCTGCATGAAGAATTAATAACTTATCAAGAGCTTGAGAAACTATAGGGTCTACCGTATAGTCAGAGTTAGGCTTTTTAAACATCATTTTAAGGATGTTATCTACGTAGCCTAGATTATCGTCTCCATAATCAAGAGGCTGTCCCGTGCGTTTTCTTAATGCCCAAGCTACAAGAACTGGAAATTTACCCATGATCTTAACAATAGCATTGTACATATCTTCTTCACTATCTACATTTACAGATGTAGGATTGAAAGCAATTAAGGCACTAGTTAATGAAGAAAGCACACCCATAGGATGAGCAGATTTAGGAAAACCGTCTAAAATTTTCTTTACATCTTCATCAACATGTGAGTTTGCTTTTATGTCTGCATGAAATTTGTCTAATTGCGTTTGAGTAGGCAATTCTCCAAAAATTAATAGATAAGCTACTTCTAGGAAATCTGCCTTATCAGCTAGTTCTTCAATAGAATAACCACGATACCTAAGAATACCTTCTTCTCCATTAAGGAAAGTAATAGCACTCTCACAACTACCTGTATTTTTATATCCAGGATCAATTGTAGTAATACCACCTGTTGCACCTCTTAAAGCCTTAATATCTATGGCTTTTTCATTTTCTGTTCCAGTGATTATTGGGAATTCATATTTCTTCCCATCGATTTCTAAGATAGCTTTTTCTGACATTATTATATTTTGGATTTAACTACTTCAAAAATAATACATAGACCGTTAAGTTGTCGTTAATCGAGACTAGATATTTAACACTTTTAAGAAAATATTTTGGTTTTCTATATCGATTTCGGTTGTTATGTGTATTTAGTGAGATCAATAAAGGTCAGAAGGGTATGTTTTACTCGCTTTCGCGAAAGCGTAATTATTCTTAAAATATAAAACGGCGACCAAAAATGATCGCCGTTTCAACTGTCTGATAGTTCCCAAAAACTTATTCAAACATTATTTCACTATGATTTGTAATGTTGCATTCTCTTCATTTGTTGATACCTGAACTAGATACATCCCACTACTTAAATTTGCTTTAGGTTTAATTATAATACTGTTATTGAAAGTAGCATTTTGGGTATGTATTAATTGACCTAACGTATTATACAAACTAACCGTCACTTCTTTACCATTCAATAAATCGCTTTGTATAGCAAACTGACCACTGGTAACTGGATTAGGGAACAACCTAAGGTCTTCCTGTAGGTTGATATCATTACTACTTAATGTCACGTTTTCAAATACGATTTCAAATCTGTTTATATTACTACTTGCTGCATCGCCTGGCACCACGTCAAAATCAATAGAATTAGTACCTTCTATAAGATCTGTACGAATTAATGTATAGTGATCTACTAATACCGGCTTTACTCCTACTAACCCATCTATAAGTACCTGTAATGTATATTGTGTTGCTCTAAATCGATCTGTAAGTAAGGTTATGTGATCTCCTACTACAGGCATAATATTTTTATCAATACTTAATAGATTTCCATTTTGTACGATAGCTAGAGTTTCATCTTGATTATAAAACTTTACGGCATCACTTTGATCTACTTGTGGATTATTTGCACTATTAATACGTCTTACAGTTTGATCCATAATTGTTTGGGAATTACGATTAACCAGACTGACAAGAACACTTGAATTGTTTTGAGGCTGATTAAAAATATTATTTAAATCTTCATCAACTGATTTATGAGATTCTTTAAAAGTAATATTTGCCGCTCCGCTTGCTTGAACAAATATAGATTGACCTGGTTGTAAGTATTTATTTGCATTACTAGCAAAAGGTATAGGGTCACCGTTGAGTGTAGTCATATCTAGAGTAGCATAACCACCTCTTGTATTTAAGTTAGGATCCCAGTAGTATGCAAAATTCACGTTAACACCAGAAGTCGATACATCATTGAGGACAGTTTTAAAATCTACATTTGCCTGATATGGGTTTGCTATCATTATAAAATCCCCATTACTAGTGGCTAGTGAATTATTAAAATCACCTAGGTGCAAATTACCTTTTGCTCTCAAGGTTGTATTAGTAGCTGCAGGCGCATTTTGCGTAATATCTACCGTTCGATCACCTCTTACCATTAAACGATATGCTGTACCTACCTGTAGTGTATTGACATCAGTATTAGCTTGAGTTACCCATACAGAATTTACTGCATCGTAAGTAAACATTGAAGGATTACCTGATGCTGTCATGTCAAATCCATTTGCACCAGTACTTGATCCTGTTATATGTGTACCTAATCCTGATGCCGTAGATCCATTTTCTTGCCAATTTTGATAAATTGAGTTAGTGGAATTTACAGAAGAGGCTACTAATCTAAAAGCTCTTTTTGCAGGAATATATCGTTCCACCTGTACAACTCCATTAATGGTAGCAACGCTAGCGTCATCTAACTGAGCTGTTCCATTTACATCACTACGGAACACTATGTTCCCATTAGTATTGATAGTTGTACTTGCAGGCGTAAATACATCGTGTATATTCATTACTGCAGTTATTGATATTGTATTTGAACCTGTCATGGTTACCTGACCAATGTCAATAATACCATCACCTGAAATTGTCTGTGCACTAGAACCAGAGAAAATTAACCGCCCATCAGTAGCACCAATGTATCCATCAGTCGAAAGATCACCTAGTATAGTAAGGCTATTATTGAGGAATAAACTATTTGCATTTCCAATAATCTGAAAATTATTAATGTGAGAATCAGTCCCGATGGTTGCTAAGCCATTTATCACTTGCGCATTGAGACTAGCAGTATCTGCATTAGGAGCAAATGGCGTCCAACCATTATCATATATTAAAGTAGGCTCTTCAATAGATATATTAAATGTTTGAGCATTCATTAAAGTATTTGTATCACCTAATACTGTGAAATCAAAACTATCCGTAAGCACTAATTCAGTAGAATCATGATTATAAACAATTCTATTATTATTAAGATCTGCTTGAGTGAACGTGTCTCCTAAGCTAAGTGCTACATTGCTTAACTCTAATTCACCTTGCTTAGGCAAGCGAGTAACTACATAAACCATATTTGCATTAGTAGTACCTGATTGTTGAGTCCTTAGTAAAGTTTGATCTATAACTGTAGATGCTCCGTAAGCAGTCATCAGTAGGTTATTTCTGTTATTGTCAATATCGTTAACATATTGTAGTCTTCCGCAAACGGTTACACTGAATTCTTGAAAAATACCACCTGTACCTGATGTTCTATCTGTCGCCAGCAACACCCATTCACCTTGGGCGCTTAGCCCGTTAAATCTAGAAAAAGCCTGTCCAGGTCTTAGGTTACCTGTTAACGCGCCTGTATATCCTGGGTTACAAGCAAATGCCGCTGTACCTTGATCACTAACAATTAAATCAAAATCTCTACCGGCGGCACATTCTCTATTATATACCTCTGAAAAACGACCTGAAGGAGAACTTAATTGCATTTTAATATGCCCAGTATCATTATGATCTGCACGCATGTAAAAACTTAAATTAGTAATTTCAATATCATCTGGCACATCAACTCGGGCACTTACTGCATTCACATCAGTTTCCCATACATTATCACCATTTTCAAAGTACTCATTATCGTAAACATTACATACATCTTGTGCAGTTTGAAAAGCAGCTATGGAAGCTATAGATCCTGTAGCACAACCATTTGATGGTGTAATTCTCCAGTAATAAATTTGAGACGGATTAAGTAAGGTAGTCTGAAATGATGTTTTATTTACCACAGTAGCACTTTCTACTATCATAGAAAAATCAGATGATGTAGATACCTCTACTAAATAACTAGATGCACTAGGTAAATCTTGCCACTCTAATAAAGGATTTGCGACTTGATTTCCTGCACCGTTGATAGGTGACACTATAGCAACCTCACCAACATTATTATCAAAAACTTTTAAATTAAACTCTTCATCAATAGTTGCAGAGGTTGAAGTCGCAACTACCCTAAAGTTATATAAATCAGCGTCTACTGTATCTGTACCCGTAATTACAACATTTACAGCAGTTGAACTTGTTGTTGTTGAAGGACTAAAAGATGCCGTAAGTCCTGATGGCAATTGAATAGTGCTAAAAGTAACCACTTCATTAAACCCAGGAGCAGCATTATAATCAAAGCTGAAACTAGCGTCTGATGGCTGACAAGTTGAAACATCAGCAGATGCTGTTGATAATTCGAAAGTACCTTCTTTAATTTCAAAATTTCCATTATTTACATTATAGAAATAGTTACCGACAGCTTCTACCATAATTCTAGCATTAGAAGTTATCGATCCCACAGGTACTAAAATTTGAGCAGAACCTACATTAGGTACAGCAGAGGCAAGAGTGAATGGATAAGTATAACCTCCGTCAAGTGATAATAAGACATTAACCTCAGTCGCTAGCTCTACTCTATTAGTACCTGAAACGTCCCAAGTAACAGTTTGATTTTCTCCCTCATACCATATATCAGTAAGGACTGGGGTATTTACCACAAATGCTCCTATTCCTTGAATATCACGAGGTCTCACAACTACACTACTTTGATCTGTCTGACCGCCAAAAGGATTATTATCTTTAATTGTCACTATAAACGTCATATCCCTACTTACAGAAGAAATAGTTTCCCATTGATCATCTACACCATTTAAAACCTCCTCAAGGTTCGGGAAATATCTAGTAGGATTTGTAGTGCCAAATTTAGACCTAAACATAGGACCTGTAGTATTTGTTGACAACGGCGGCTGCGGAGATCCTGTAGCCGCATCTCCACCTGTATCTAATTGTTCCCAATTATAAGTGTAAATCTCACCATTATCTGGTGCTTGAGAAGAACCAGCAGTTAATTTAAATGGAGTTGAAACAGGTAAAAACTTATCTGTGAGCATTACTGCGTTTGGTGCGGTTGGATTATTTGATCCTAAATCAATTTGATCATCACAAGTGTCAACTGCGATATTGTTATGCATTTGCTGTAAACTAATAGCATGAAAGTATGCGTCACTATTCTCTTGAACATTAGGAGCGCAAATCCCAGCATACCCCATGATTGTGCTAGCACTACCTGTTTCATAAGGTGATGATGATGGTGAACCACCAAAACATCCATTATAGAAAGTATGTTCGGCACTAAATTGATGACCTATTTCATGACATACATAATCAATATCAAATGGATCAAACTCTGGAGTTACAATCCCGGTAACACCTCTACCTTTAGTATTTGCACAAGGGCTTTGACCTGCAATTCCACCACCACCAGTAGAAAAGACATGACCTATATCATAATTGTTAGTACCAATTCTATTATTAATATTACTTGTATTTTCTCCTAACATTTGAGAACCACTATAATTATCATAAGGATCTGAATATCCCTGATTATTCAGATTATTGAAATAAATTAAACTATCATTATTTGCAACAAGTGTAAATCTGATAGACATTTCTTGCTCGTATACACTATTAACACGAGCTAGAGTAACAACTATTGCCGCAAGTGCATCTGCACGAGCATCGCCATTAGCAGCATTACCGTCATCGTGATAAGATGTATACTCAGATGTTGCCGCTATAGCTATTTCATAAGTTCTAAACGCTCTATCTCTGAACGCTTTAGTTTGAAATTCATTAATTTCAGGTGTAGCAGAATTGTTTGCTAACTCATCAGTATGACATTCAAAACTTAAATCAGTACGCACTAGGTTGCGACGATTATATACCATTATTTCATCTGGTGTCAATTTTGAAAAAGGGTCCATATAAAGGATATTTTCACCAGTAATGACACCTCTAAATCCTTGAGGTGTTATAGTAAAATATATTTTGTTTAGTGAGGTACTAGAATAACCATAATAAGAATGGATATTAGGAAAATCAGTCATTAACTGAGGTTCCATGGCTCCAGCATCATACACATTAAATGTTTCAAATTGATTATTACCTATTGGAAAATCCACTGTAATTGCCGCTCCGCCTGAAAATCGATCAACAGCGCCATCCAATTTTTGTACTAACACATGCGGATTGATGTGATACAAATCATAACTCGTAGGTTGAATAGGCCTTTGAGCATCTGTTAAAGATGGCAATCCATCCTTAGAAAAGTTTTCCCATATCACACCTTGACTAAAAGATAATGACATGGAAAGAAATGCAATAATATGTACTAGTTTTTTCATGTTTAATCGTTTTTGGGAGGCACAAGTATGCAACACTAAAACGATAAAAACAACATTTTAACGATAAAATCACCTTTTTAAATGCTATTTATGCATTTAAACGATAAAAAAAGCCACTTATGATAAGTGGCTTTTAAATATTTGCTTTCGCAAAAGCGAATTTGATATCTCTTTATAGCTGAAAAGCATTGCGTCCTGGATAATAAGCACTATCCTGTAATTCTTCCTCTATACGTAAAAGCTGATTATATTTTGCCATACGATCTGAACGTGATGCACTACCTGTCTTAATCTGGCCAGTTGAAAGCGCCACGGCTAAATCTGCAATAGTATTATCTTCAGTTTCACCACTACGGTGGGACATAACTGACGTATAACCTGCTTTATGAGCCATTGTAACTGCAGCGATAGTTTCAGTAAGTGTACCGATTTGATTCACTTTTATCAAAATTGAATTTGCAATACCTTCTTTTATTCCACGTGAAAGGCGTTCAACATTCGTTACAAAAAGATCATCACCTACTAATTGAACTTTATCACCGGCAAGTTCTGTAAGTATCTTCCATCCTTCCCAGTCGTTTTCATCCATACCGTCCTCAATGGAAATAATAGGATATTTTGTAGCTAGGGAAGCAAGATATTCTGCTTGTTCTCTACTTGATCGAATTACACCATTTTGGCCTTCAAATTTTGTATAATCGTATCTACCGTCCACAAAAAACTCAGCTGCTGCACAGTCTAATGCTATCATTACATCTTTACCGGCATTATAACCCGCATTTCCTATAGCTTCAATAATGGTATCTAAGGCATCTTCAGTCCCGTCTAGGGTAGGCGCAAAGCCTCCTTCATCACCTACTGCAGTACTTAAACCTCTATCGTGTAGTACTTTTTTTAAATGATGAAAGATTTCTGTTCCCATTTGTAAAGCATGAGTAAAACTTTCTGCCTCAACAGGCATCACCATAAATTCTTGAAAAGCTATAGGAGCATCACTATGCGATCCACCGTTAATAATATTCATCATAGGAACAGGTAATGTACAAGCTGTCATACCACCTATGTATTTATATAAAGGTTGGTTAAGTTCAGCTGCCGCTGCCTTTGCACAAGCTAGCGAAACGCCTAATATCGCGTTTGCACCTAACTTTGCCTTATTAGAAGTACCATCTAAATCAATCATTAATTGATCGATATACTGTTGATCAAAAACAGATGTTCCCATTAACTCAAGAGAAATAATCGTATTAACATTGTTAACAGCTTTTCCTACTCCTTTACCTAAATAAGATTTACCTCCATCTCTTAATTCAACCGCTTCATGTTCTCCGGTAGAAGCACCAGATGGCACAGCTGCTCTTCCCATAATTCCATTAGAAGTGATGACATCTACTTCTACAGTAGGATTACCACGTGAATCAAATATTTGTCTTGCGTGTACGTCAATTATAGTACTCATGCTGTTTGTTTTTTAGTAGTTTTAATTAATTCAATAAATTGGTCAAAAAGATAAGTAGCATCATTAGGTCCAGGACCAGCTTCAGGATGATATTGCACTGAGAAACAAGGCTTATCGATAATTCGAATTCCTGCTACAGTATCATCATTTAAATGCATGTGAGTTATTTCAATTTTATTATTTGCAAGCGCTTGAGATTTGTTAATCGCAAACCCATGATTTTGAGAAGTTATCTCACCTTTACCGGTCAATAAGTTTTTAATAGGATGATTAATTCCTCTATGCCCATTATGCATTTTATAAGTTGAAACACCCATAGCTAAAGCTATAACTTGATGACCTAAACAGATTCCAAATAAAGGACTATCTGATCCTATTATCTTTTTAGCTGTTTCAATAGCTGAGTGAAGAGGCTCTGGATCACCAGGTCCGTTTGATATAAAATAACCATCTGGATTAAAGGCAGCCATTTCTTCAAAAGAAGAATTATACGGGAAAACTTTGATAAAAGTATCTCTTGAGGCCAAGTTGCGTAAAATATTACTTTTTACTCCTAAATCAAGTGCAGCAATTTTATAAGTAGCATTTTCATCGCCATAAAAGTATGGTTCTTTACAAGAAACTTGTGATGCTAATTCTAGACCTTCCATACTAGGAACTTTTTCCAACTGCGACTTCAAAGCTTCTATATCTTCAATTTGTGTAGAAATAATAGCATTTTGCGCACCGTGATCACGAATGTATCTGACCAATGCACGAGTGTCAACATCAGAGAGAATGACTAATTTTTTTTCTTGAAGATATTTAAAAAGATCTGATTGAGCAGCAGGTCTAGAAAATTCTTCAGAAAAGTTCTTACAAATCAATCCTGCTATTTTTACAGAACTAGATTCCGCATCATCTACAGTAACACCATAATTACCTATATGTGCATTTGTAGTAACCATAATCTGACCAGTATAAGAAGGATCTGTAAAGACTTCTTGATATCCAGACATGCCAGTATTAAAGCAAATTTCCCCAGTAGCAGTCCCGCCATCTCCAATTGCCTTTCCGTGAAATAAAGTACCGTCTGCTAAAAGTATAACAGCATCCTTTTTATTTAAATAACTCATAATAGAAATTGTTTTTCAAAAATAATTTAAAAAAAAGGACCAATGCGAAAGCATTGATCCTTTTATCTACATATTATCAAAGATTTTACTCTTCTTCATTAGTATTGTCTGTTGAAGTTTCAACTGGTGCAGCAGCAGATTTACTACGACGGCTACGACGAGTATTCTTCTTCTTACCTTCATTAGGACTGTAGATTTCATTAAAATCTACAAGCTCTATCATGGCCATATCAGCATTATCACCAAGACGATTACCAAGCTTAATGATACGAGTGTATCCACCTGGACGATCAGCTACCTTAGAAGAAACGTCTCTGAATAATTCAGTAACTGCTTCTTTACTTCTAAGTTTTGCAAATACTAAACGACGATTGTGAGTAGTATCCTCCTTAGATTTTGTGATTAATGGCTCAACGAACTGCTTAACAGCTTTTGCCTTTGCTACGGTAGTATTAATACGTTTGTGCTCTATAAGAGAACAAGCCATATTTGCCAACATCGCCTTGCGGTGTGCTGTTTTTCTACCTAAATGATTAAATTTCTTTCCGTGTCTCATCTTATTTTGTTTCTTTAACTAGCTTGAACTAGTCACGGTCAAGTTTATATTTTGATAAATCCATACCGAAGTTAAGTCCTTTAACATTGACTAATTCTTCTAGTTCAGTTAAAGATTTCTTACCGAAGTTTCTGAATTTCATCAAATCATTCTTGTTGTAAGAAACTAAATCACCTAGTGTTTCAACTTCAGCAGCTTTCAGACAATTCAGTGCACGTACAGAAAGCTCCATATCTACAAGTTTTGTCTTAAGCAATTGTCTCATATGAAGGCTCTCTTCATCATAAGTCTCTGTTTGTGCAATCTCATCAGCTTCAAGAGTTATACGTTCATCAGAGAACAACATGAAGTGATGGATAAGAGTCTTAGCAGCCTCTGTTAAGGCTTGCTTTGGGTGAATACTACCATCAGTAGAAATCTCAAAAACTAATTTTTCATAATCGGTTTTTTGCTCTACACGATAATTTTCTATGCTATACTTTACATTTTTAATAGGTGTAAAAATAGAGTCGATTGCAATCGTACCTATGGCTGCATTAGAATTTTTATTTTCTTCAGCAGGAACATAACCTCTACCCTTCTCAATTGTAAGTTCTAAATTAAGACTCACAGAAGATTCAGTGTTACAGATAATCATTTCTGGGTTTAAAACTTGGAACCCTGAAATATATTTCTGCATATCACCAGCGGTAAAAGTATCCTTTCCTGAGAAAGATACATTAACCACTTCACTATCCACTTCATCAATTTGACGTCTAAATCTAATTTGCTTGAAATTTAATATAATTTCAGTAACGTCTTCAACTACACCTTCAATCGTAGAGAACTCATGATCCACACCTTCTATACGAATAGAAGTTATAGCAAACCCTTCAAGTGATGAAAGTAATACTCTACGAAGAGCATTTCCCACAGTAAGACCATAACCTGGCTCTAAAGGTCTGAATTCGAATTTACCTTCAAAATCAGTAGAATCAATCATGATTACTTTATCCGGCTTTTGGAAATTTAATATTGCCATAAGATTACTTTGTGGATTAATTATTATTTAGAGTACAATTCAACGATCAACTGTTCCTTGATGTTCTCAGGAATTTGCATTCTTTCAGGAACACTAACGAATGTACCAGACATGCTTGCTTTATTAAATGTAATAAAGTCATAGACATGCTCATTACTAGATAATGATTGATCTATTGCACTTAAAGATTTAGATTTTTCACGAACAGCAACAACATCACCAGGCTTTAACTGATAAGATGGTATGTTAACCAGCTCACCATTAACCGTAATGTGTCTGTGTGAAACTAACTGACGAGCACCACGACGAGTTTTAGCTAACCCCATTCTATAAACAACGTTATCTAAACGAGACTCACATAACTGAAGAAGAACTTCACCTGTAATGCCTGTACTACGTACAGCCTTTTCAAACATTAAACGGAACTGCTTTTCTAGCACTCCATAAGTATACTTTGCTTTTTGCTTTTCTTTAAGCTGAACTGCATACTCTGATTCTTTACCACGACGTCTAGCGTTACCGTGCATACCTGGAGGATAATTTTTCTTCTCCAAAGCTTTACTAGGGCCAAAAATTGGTTCTCTGAATCGACGTGCAATTTTTGCCTTAGGACCTCTATATCTTGCCATTTTACAAAATTTATTGAATGATGTACTGTGAATTCAGGTCAATATCCTTCGACAGCCAAACAATCACTCGTTATTAATAATTAATTATACTCTACGACGCTTAGGAGGACGACATCCATTATGTGGCAAAGGAGTAACATCGATAATCTCTGTTACCTCAATTCCTGAATTATGGATACTACGAATAGCACTTTCACGACCATTACCTGGTCCTTTAACATATGCTTTAACTTTACGAAGTCCTGCCTCATGAGCAACTTTCGATGCATCTTCAGCAGCTAATTGTGCTGCGTAAGGTGTATTTTTCTTAGATCCACGGAAACCCATTTTTCCAGCAGATGACCAAGAAATAACTTCACCTTTTTTATTTGTCAAAGAAACTAGGATATTATTGAAAGAAGATGAAATGTGAACTTCACCAACCGACTCAACAATGACTTTACGCTTTTTTGATACTGTTTTAGACTTTGCCATATCAATTACTTATTATTTAGTTGCCTTTTTCTTGTTAGCAACAGTCTTACGTTTTCCTTTACGAGTACGTGAGTTATTTTTTGTTCTTTGACCTCTAAGTGGAAGTCCTGATCTATGTCGAATACCTCTATAACAGCCGATATCCATTAAACGCTTAATATTAAGCTGTGTTTCAGATCTTAATTCACCTTCAATTGTGAATTCACCAATGGCTGCACGTATTTTACCAATTTCATCATCATTCCAATCTGTTACCTTTTTATCTAAGCCAACACCTGTATCGATAAGAACTTGTTTCGCACGATTACGTCCGATACCGTATATGTAAGTCAATGCAACTTCACCACGTTTATTTTTAGGTATATCTACCCCTGCAATTCTAGCCATAGCTTAACCTTGTCTTTGTTTAAATTTTGGATTTTTTTTGTTGATTACATAAAGACGACCTTTACGGCGTACAATCTTACAATCAGCACTTCTCTTTTTAATCGATGCTCTTACTTTCATATTAGTACCTATAAGTGATCCTTGCTTTCGTTAAATCGTAAGGACTCATTTCTAATTTTACTTTATCTCCTGGAAGCAACTTAATGTAATGCATACGCATCTTTCCAGATATGTGTGCAGTTACAACGTGCCCGTTTTCTAATTCTACCCTAAACATTGCATTCGACAATGCTTCTATAATGGAACCGTCTTGTTCTATTGCTGACTGTTTTGCCATTATGCTACTGCTTTTCTGTTTTTACCTGTTTTGATTAAACCATCATAATGACGGTTTAACAAATATGAATTAATCTGCTGCATTGTATCTATAGCAACACCAACCATAATCAATAATGATGTACCGCCATAAAACAAAGCCCATTGTTGAGTAACACCCATCAAAGAAACAAATGCTGGAAAAATAGCAACTAATGCTAAAAATATTGATCCTGGCAATGTTATTTGAGACATAATTTTATCGAGGTAATCCGCTGTTTCAGTTCCTGGACGAATACCAGCAATAAAACCACCGTTTCTTTTTAGGTCATCTGCCATCTTATTTGTAGGCACCGTTATCGCGGTGTAAAAATAAGTAAATATTATGATTAATAGAGCGAATACTAAGTTATACCAAAAACCAAATATATCACCAAATGCTGTCTGTACGGTTGTTGCCCATGAAGTATCCAACTGACCTAAAGCAGCAGGAACGAACATAATAGCCTGAGCAAAAATAATAGGCATAACTCCTGAAGCATTAAGCTTTAAAGGAATAAACTGTCTTGAACCTTGTTCATTTTTCTCGTAACCACCAGAAGCAGCTCTTCTAGCATACTGAACTGGGATCTTACGAACTGCCATAACTAACATGATACATAAAAGTATAACAACGAACCAAACCAGCAACTCAACTAAAACCAACATAACACCACCTGAACCAGTAACTCTTGCAGCAAACTCCTGAACAAATGCTTGAGGAAGTGTAGCGATAATCCCAACCATTATTAACAGTGAAATACCATTACCAATTCCTTTATCTGTAATCTTTTCACCTAACCACATAGCAAAGACACAACCAGTAACAAGAATTATAGTACTACTAACCAAAAATAAATTCATATTATCTGGCATCAAATATGCGTCACTTGGAACACCTAATGTACCAAGACTTAATAAATAACTAGGAGCCTGAATCAAACATATACCTATGGTCAGCCATCTCGTTATTTGGTTTATTTTCTTTTGACCACTAGCACCTTCCTTCTGAAGCTTTTGAAGGTATGGAATTGCAATACCCATCAATTGAACAACAATACTAGCAGATATGTAAGGCATGATACCTAAAGCGAAAACTGAAGCATTTGAAAAAGCACCACCAGTAAAAGCATTAAGAACAAAACCTATACCACCACCCTCGAAATTCTCAGAAAAACTAGCTAACTTACTTGAATCAATTCCTGGAAGAACTACTTGAGCACCAAAACGATAAACAAGAAGTAAACTGAAAGTCATAATAATACGATCTTTCAGTTCTTCAATCTTCCAAATATTTTTTAATGTTTCTATAAATTTCATTGGTTAAGATTATACAGTTAACGCTTGTCCACCGGCTTTCTCAATGGCAGCTTTAGCAGTTGCAGTAAATTTGTGTGCACTAATATTAATAGTAGCTTTTAATTCACCACGCCCTAGGATCTTAACTAAATCATTTTTATCAACTAAGCGTTCTTCGATAAGGTTTTCAATTGTGATAACATCACTCAAACGGCCTTCATCAATATAAGCTTGCAAAACATCGATATTAACACCAGCATATTCCTTACGATTGATGTTAGTGAAACCAAATTTAGGAACACGTCTTTGTAATGGCATTTGACCACCTTCAAACCCAATTTTCTTTGAATAACCAGAACGTGATTTTGCACCTTTATGTCCACGAGTGGCAGTACCACCCTTACCAGAACCTTGACCGCGACCAATAATTTTGGCAGACTTTTTAACAGAACCTTCAGCAGGTTTAAGATTATTTAAACTCATCTATTATTTTTTATGCCTTCTCTACAGAGACTAAATGTTCAACTTTTGCAATCATCCCTTGAATGACAGGAGTATCATCATGCTCTACTACCTGATTCATTTTGCGTAGACCTAAAGCCTCAAGCGTACGCTTTTGTCTTAACGGTCTTTTGATTGCACTACGTACTTTTTTAATTTTTAATTTCGCCATTATCGTATGATTACCCGTTAAACACCTTATCTAAAGAAACACCTCTTTGTTTTGCAACAGTATGAGCATTACGTAATTGTAATAAAGCATCAAAAGTAGCTTTTACAACGTTGTGAGGATTAGATGAACCTTGGTTCTTAGAAAGAACATCATGAACACCTACCGCCTCAAGAACTGCACGTATAGCACCACCAGCAATAACTCCGGTACCAGTAGCAGCAGGAATCAACAATACTCTAGCTCCACCAAATTTACCTTTTTGTTCATGAGGAATAGACCCTTTAACAAGCGGTATTCTCACTAAATTTTTCTTGGCATCCTCAACAGCTTTAGATATAGCTTCAGAAACCTCCTTAGATTTCCCTAAACCATGACCTACAACTCCGTTCTCGTCACCTACAACGACAATTGCTGAAAATCCAAAAGCACGTCCACCTTTTGTCACCTTAGTAACACGCTGAACACCTACTAATCGATCCTTAAGATCAAGTCCACTAGGCTTTACTAATTCTACGTTTTTATATTTTTGGTACATTACTGTAATGTTTGTAATTAAAATTTAAGGCCAGCCTCTCTAGCCCCATTTGCTAAAGACAATACACGACCATGATAAAGATAACCTCCACGATCAAAAGATACTGTCTCGACACCTGCAGCTTTAGCTTTCTCTGCAACAGCTTTTCCTACCTCATTAGCAACAGAAATTTTTTCGCCTTTTGACTTTAAATCTCTTGATGAAGCTGAAGCAATCGTCACACCATCTACATCATTAATTACTTGAGCATAAATCTCTTTATTGCTACGATACACAGATAAACGAGGACGTTCGGCTGTACCAGAAATATTCTTACGAATTCTGCGACGGATTTTATTTCTTCTTTCAGACTTTGAAAATGCCATAATACTTATATATTATGCTGACTTACCAGCTTTTCTTCTTAATTGTTCACCCACAAATTTAACACCTTTTCCTTTATATGGCTCAGGTTTTCTGAAAGATCTTATTTTAGCGGCCACTTGACCTACTAATTGTTTATCAAATGATGTTAATTTGATTCTTGGATTCTTTCCTTTTTCAGATACTGTTTCAACCTTAACCTCTTCAGCAATATCTAATACAATATTATGTGAAAAACCTAATGCCAAATCTAAAACCTGACCTTGATTAGACGCCCTGTATCCAACACCAACCAATTCTAACTCCTTAGACCAGCCTTCAGACACTCCAGCTATCATATTGAAAACTAATGATCTATACAAACCATGCTTAGCCTTATGATCTTTAGAATCAGAAGGGCGAGTTACAAAAACTTCATCTCCTTCAATCTTAATAGTGACATCAGAGTAATCCTGCGTAAGCTTACCTAACTTACCTTCAACACTTATAACTCCGTTGTCCACCTTAACAGTGACACCAGCTGGAATTGCTACGGGATTATTTCCTATTCTAGACATATCTAATTATTTAATATACGTAACAAAGTACCTCACCACCTACGTTTTCCGTACGAGCTTGTTTATCCGTCATTACACCTTTACTAGTTGACACAATAGCAACACCTAATCCGTTCAAGATTCTAGGTAACTCTCCTGCACCAGCATACTTACGTAAACCTGGCTTACTCAACCTTTGAATATCTTTTATAACCGACTCTTTTGTTTCTCTATCGTATTTTAAAGCTATCTTAATGTTATCTTGAGCATTATGCTCTTCAAACTTATAACTTAAAATATAACCTTGATCAAAAAGAATCTTAGTAATTTCCTTTTTTAACTTAGAAGCAGGAACATCAACAACACGATGATTAGCACGTACTGCATTTCTAATTCTAGTTAAATAATCTGCGATTGGATCTGTATTCATAATACTATATTTAAGCTAATTACCAACTAGCCTTTTTAACTCCTGGGATTAAACCTTGATTTGCCATTTCTCTAAAAAGAACACGGGAAATACCGAACTGTCTCATATAACCTTTAGGACGACCAGTAAGCTTACATCTATTATGCTGTCTTACAGGTGACGAATTCTTAGGTAATTTCTGAAGAGCCTCGTAATCCCCAGCCTCTTTCAAAGCCTTACGCTTCTCAGCATACTTTGCAATTAGTGCCTCACGTTTGCGCTCACGCGCTTTCATTGATTCTTTTGCCATTGTCTTTAATCCTTTTTGAAAGGTAAACCTAACTCACCTAGTAAAGACTTAGCCTCTTTATCAGTTTGAGCACTAGTAACGAATGTTATATCCATACCAGAGATTTTATTAACCTTATCTATGTTTATTTCTGGAAATATGATTTGTTCAGTAATTCCTAAGTTATAATTACCACGGCCATCAAATCCACTTGCCTTGATACCCTGAAAATCTCTAACACGAGGTAATGCTACTGTAACTAAGCGATCTAAGAATTCATACATGCGCTCACCTCTTAAAGTAACTTTGACACCAATAGGCATACCCTTACGTAATTTAAAAGAAGCAACATCTTTCTTTGAAAGAGTAGCAACAGCCTTCTGACCAGTAATTGTTGTTAACTCATCAAGAGCATAATCAATTAACTTCTTATCAGCAACTGCAGCACCTACACCACGGCTAAGAACTATCTTTTGCAACTTAGGAATTTCCATTACATTATTGTAACCGAATTCCTCTTTTAAAGAAGCAGCGACGCGCTCCTTATATTCTGTCTTGAGTCTAGGAATATATGCCATGACTAAATTAAATCGTTTGTTGTTTTTGCAAATCGAACCTTCTTATCACCTTCCATACGATAACCCACACGAGTTGTTTTACCATTCTTGTCAATCAATGACAAATTAGAAATCTGCATAGGAGCTTCAATTTCTTTAATCCCACCTTGTGGATTGGTTGCACTAGGCTTCTCATGTTTAGAAACCATATTAACACCTTCCACGATGGCTTTATTTTTGTCT
The DNA here is from genome assembly GCF_002954765.1 of Nonlabens arenilitoris. Taxonomy (NCBI): domain Bacteria; kingdom Pseudomonadati; phylum Bacteroidota; class Flavobacteriia; order Flavobacteriales; family Flavobacteriaceae; genus Nonlabens; species Nonlabens arenilitoris. Next base: position 518,086 of record NZ_MTPW01000001.1, read on the forward strand.
TTAAAAATACGAGTAACAACACCTTCTGAACCTTTGTGTTCGCCGGCAAGTACACGTACTTTATCTCCTGTTTTAATTTTTACCTTTACCATGATTGTAAATTATAATACTTCTGGAGCCAATGAAACTATTTTCATAAATTGCTTATCACGCAACTCTCTCGCAACCGGACCAAAAACACGAGTACCTCTCATTTCTGAGTTAGGATTCAATAACACACAAGCATTATCGTCAAATCGTATATATGATCCATCTGGTCGACGCACCTCTTTTTTAGTTCTTACTACTACCGCAGTAGATACAGCACCCTTTTTGATATTACCATTAGGAGTAGCTTCCTTAACAGAAACAACAATTTTATCTCCCACTGATGCATACCTTCTTTTAGTACCACCTAACACTCTAATACAAAGCACTTCTTTAGCACCAGTATTATCAGCTACCTTAAGTCTTGATTCTTGTTGTAACATTACTTAGCTCTTTCTATTATTTCTACTAATCTCCAATTCTTAGATTTACTAAGAGGACGAGTCTCCATGATTCGCACCGTATCACCTTCGTTGCACTCATTCTTTTCATCATGAGCAACATACTTCTTAGTTTTCAAAACGAACTTTCCATACATAGGGTGCTTTTGCTTCTTTACTTCAGCAACAACGATGCTTTTATCCATCTTGTTACTCCTTACAACACCAATACGTTCTTTTCTTAAATTTCTAGTTTCCATAATGTTCGTCTACTGATTATTTATAGCCGTTTTTAATCGAGCAATAGTTCTACGCAAGTCCTTTATCTGTGAAGGATTATCTAATGGGGACACAATATGTGTTCTTGTAAGATCTGCATAAACCTTTTGCGATTCTACCAACTTATCACTAAGCTCTGCAGCAGAATAACCTTTTACCTCTGATTGCTTCATAACTAATAATTATTCTTGAAAATCGCGAGCGACTATAAATTTTGTTTTAACCGGCAACTTTTGAGCAGCTAACCTTAAAGCTTCTTTTGCAGTCTCAAGTGGTACACCTGAAATTTCAAACAAAATTCTACCTGGCTTAACTACGGCCGCCCAATATTCTACTGCACCTTTTCCCTTACCCATACGAACCTCAAGTGGCTTCTTAGTTATAGGTTTATCCGGAAAAATTTTAATCCATAAGGATCCTTCTCTCTTCATATAACGAGTCGCTGCAATACGAGCAGCTTCTATCTGACGCGAATTAATGAATTCAGAATCTAATGATTTGATACCAAAGGTACCATACGCTAGCTGATTACCGCGTCCGGAATTACCCTTCATGCGACCCTTCTGCTGTTTTCTAAACTTTGTCTTTCTAGGTTGTAACATCTCTAGCTATTATTTTCTACGACGGCGATTTCCTCCTCTGTTTCCAGAGCCACCATCTGATTTACTTTGTTTTTTAGATAAGCCTACTAACGGAGATAACTCACGCTTCCCATAAACCTCTCCTTTCATGATCCAGACCTTTACACCTAAACGACCGTAAGTCGTATGAGCTTCTACTAAGGCGTAATCAATATCAGCACGGAATGTAGATAAAGGAATCCTTCCATCTTTGTAAGACTCAGAACGAGCCATTTCAGCCCCATTCAATCTACCAGAAATCTGGATTTTTATGCCTTCCGCGTTCATTCGCATTGCAGCAGCGATAGCCATTTTGATTGCGCGTCTATAAGAAATCCTATTCTCTATCTGACGAGCAACACTAGCTCCTACTAAAAATGCATCAAGCTCAGGACGTTTAATTTCATGAATATTAATCTGAACATCCTTGCCAGTAATTTTCTTAAGTTCCTCTTTAAGACGATCTACCTCTTGACCACCCTTACCTATAATAATACCAGGCCTAGCAGTAGTAATTGTTACTGTAACAAGTTTAAGCGTACGCTCAATAATAACTCGTGAAACACTAGCCTTAGAAAGACGAGCATGTATATACTTACGTATTTTATCATCCTCTGCAAGCTTATCTCCATAATCATTACCACCATACCAGTTAGATTCCCATCCTCTGATAATACCTAAACGATTTCCTATCGGATTAGTTTTTTGTCCCATATCCTTTTTTAGTTAACCTCTGTGTTATTAGTTTGACCTAACACAACAGTAACGTGGTTCGATCTTTTTCTTATTCTATGTGCTCTACCTTGTGGCGCTGGACGCAACCTTTTCAACATAGATCCACCATCAACTCTTATCTCCTTAATAAAAAGACCAGCCTCAGCGACATCAGAATCCTCATTCTTAGCCTGCCAATTAGCAATAGCCGATAAAACAAGCTTATCCAGTCTACGCGCAGCCTCCTTAGAAGAAAACTTTAAAATATTTAAAGAATCTTCAACCTTTTTACCTCTGATAATATCAGCTACTAACCTCATCTTACGAGGACTTGTAGGACAGTTATTAAGCTTAGCAAATGCGACGCTCTTTTTCTCCTCCTTAAGCCTTTCAGCCATTTGTTTTTTACGAACTCCCATAGCCTAGATTACTTTTTTCCTTTATTCTTAGCTCCTGCGTGACCTCTAAAAGATCTTGTCGGAGAGAATTCACCTAATTTATGACCTACCATATTCTCAGTAACATAAACAGGAATAAATTGTTTCCCATTATGAACACCAATTGTCTGCCCCACAAAATCTGGAGTAATCATTGATGCACGAGACCATGTTTTAATAACAGTCTTTTTTCCGGACTCAACATTTTGAGCCACCTTAGCTTCCAACTTATGGAATACATAAGGTCCTTTTTTTAATGAACGAGCCATAATTATTTCTTTCTACGTTCTAAAATATATTGAGTACTTGCTTTATTTTTATCTCGTGTGCGATAACCCTTCGCAGGAATACCATTACGAGAACGTGGATGCCCACCTGAAGACTTACCTTCACCACCACCCATTGGGTGATCAACTGGATTCATAACCACCGGACGAGTTCGAGGCCTTCTACCTAACCAACGAGATCTTCCAGCTTTACCACTAACCACTAACTGATGATCACTATTAGAGACAGCACCAATTGTAGCTAAACACTCCTGCAACACCAATCTAGTTTCACCAGAAGGCATTTTAACAGTAGCATACTTACCATCCCTAGCCATTAACTGCGCGAACGAACCAGCACTACGAGCTATAACAGCTCCTTGACCTGGATGTAACTCAATACAACTAATAATACTACCTAATGGAATATTTGATAACTTCATTGCATTACCGACCTCAGGAGCAACAGAGTCTCCAGAAACTATATTCTGACCTACCTGCAAACCATTCTGAGCAATAACATAACGTTTCTCACCATCCTGATAATTCACTAAAGCAATAAAAGCAGTCCTATTAGGATCATACTCAATAGAAGCGATAGTAGCAGGAACACCTTGCTTATCTCTTTTGAAATCGATAATACGGTAGCGTCTTTTATGACCACCACCTTTGTAACGCATAGTCATACGACCACTTGCGTTACGACCACCTGAACGTTTTTTCGGAGCAAGCAAGCTCTTCTCCGGCTTATCAGTTGTTATGGCATCATAACCATTAACAACTCTAAATCGCTGTCCAGGAGTAACAGGTTTTAATTTTCTAACTGACATCTTTTGTCTGTATTATTTATAGATTACTATAAAGGTCGATGGTATCTCCATCTTGCAGCTGTACAAAAGCTTTTTTACCAGCCTTAGTTTTACCAATCTGCATCCCTGATTTTGTAAATTTAGTCTTGCGCTCAACACGTACATTCATAGTCCTTACTTTAGTAACAGTAACTCCATATGTAGCTTCGACCGCGTTTTTAATTTGAATCTTATTAGCAGTAGGCATAACCTCAAACCCATAACGATTCAATAGCTCACTATCGCTAGTAGCCTTTTCTGTAATGATTGGTTTTATCAAGATATTCATGTCCTATTTGCTTAAAGTTTCCTCAATTCCTTCTAATGAGCTCTCCAACACTACCACACTATTAGCGTGTAAAATTTTATAAGTGTTTAATTCTGAGTTAGTTACTACTTCAGAACCCTTGAAATTTCGAGAAGACAAATATACATTATTATTTGAACCACCCAACACAAAAAGAGATTTTTTATTATCTAATCCTAAAGACTTTAAAACGTCAATAAAATTCTTTGTTTTTGGAGCATCAAAACTAAAGTCTTCAACGATATGCAAATTACCTTCAGCCATTTTTTGACTAAGGACAGATTTACGAGCTAAACGCTTTTGACCTTTATTAAGCTTGAAAGAATAATCTCTCGGAGTTGGACCAAAAATACGTCCACCACCTCTAAAAACACCAGACTTAATAGATCCAGCTCTAGCTGTACCAGTACCTTTTTGCTTCTTAATCTTACGGGTACTACCAGTAATTTCGGCACGCTGTTTTGCCTTATGTGTACCTTGACGTTGATTTGCTAGATATTGCTTAACATCTAAATAAATCGCATGATCATTAGGCTCAATTGCGAAAATGCTATCAGATAACTCTACCTGACGACCAGTTTCTTTTCCTTTAATGTCTATAACTGATACCTTCATTACTTCTGTAAGATTACGTAAGAATTCTTATGACCAGGAACACAACCCTTAACAACTAAAAGGTTTTTCTCTGGAACCACTTTAAGAACTCTTAAATTTTCAACTTTAACTTTTGCATTACCCATCTGTCCAGCCATGCGCATTCCTTTGAATACACGTGCAGGATAAGATGCTGCTCCAATAGATCCAGGTGCACGCAAACGATTGTGCTGACCATGTGTAGCTTGACCTACACCAGCAAAACCATGACGCTTTACTACACCTTGAAATCCTTTTCCCTTTGATGTTCCAGAAACATCTATAAATTCACCTTCTGTGAATATATCTACAGAGATTGAATCTCCTAATTTGTAAACCTCATCAAAACCTTGAAACTCTACAACTTTTCTCTTGACACCAGTACCTGCTTTCTTAAAATGACCTTGAGCCGCTTTAGATGCATTTTTGTCTGATTTGTCATCGAAACCAAGTTGAAGGGCAGTATAACCATCCACTTCTTCAGTTCTGACTTGGGTAACAACGCAAGGACCTGCTTCTATGATAGTACATGGCATATTTTTACCATTTTCATCATAAATACTAGTCATTCCGATTTTTCTTCCTATTAACCCAGACATATTTATTATTTATTATATTAATACTATTTTAAGACCTACGCTTTCGCGAAAGCGTAGATCTTAAAAACTTTTTTATTACACTTTAATTTCAACCTCAACACCACTTGGCAACTCCAACTTCATTAAAGCATCAATAGTTTTACTTGAAGAACTATAAATATCTAACAACCTCTTATAAGAGCTTAGTTGAAATTGTTCACGTGACTTTTTATTTACGTGAGGTGATCTTAATACTGTAAAGATCTTTTTGTGAGTTGGTAATGGAATTGGACCAGTTACAACCGCACCTGTACTCTTTACTGTTTTAACGATTTTTTCAGCAGATTTATCTACCAGCATGTAATCGTAAGACTTTAACTTTATTCTGATTTTTTGACTCATCTTTTGAAAATTAATTAGTTGCACCTTTAGCTGCTGCGATAACTTCTTCACTAATGTTAGAAGGCGTTTCAGCATAGTGTGAAAATTCCATTGTTGATGTCGCTCGACCTGAAGATAGAGTACGTAACGTAGTCACGTAACCAAACATTTCAGATAAAGGCACTTCAGCTTTAACAACTTTTGCGCCAGCACGATCACCCATGTCGTTCACTTGACCACGACGACGATTTAAGTCACCAACTATATCACCCATGTTTTCTTCTGGTGTGATAACTTCAAGTTTCATGATAGGCTCAAGAATTACAGCACCAGCAGATTTTGCTGAAGCCTTATAACCCATCCTAGCCGCAAGCTCAAAGGAAAGCGCATCTGAATCTACAGGGTGGAAAGATCCATCCTTTAGTGTAACTTTCATGCTATCCATTTCAAATCCTGCAAGCGGACCTGCCTTCATAGCTTCACGGAAACCTTTCTCGATAGCTGGAATAAATTCCTTAGGAACATTTCCACCTTTAATTTGGTTTACAAACTGAAGACCTTCTTCTACCTTGCCTTCTTCATTCTCCTCTGCCGGCTCAATGGTAAATACAATATCACCAAATTTACCGCGACCACCAGATTGTTTTTTATACGTTTCTCTATGATCAGCAGCTCTAGTAATCGCCTCCTTGTACTCAACTTGTGGAGCACCTTGATTAAGCTCAACCTTAAACTCGCGACGCATACGGTCTACGATAATATCTAAATGAAGCTCACCCATTCCAGAAATAATAGTTTGACCAGAAGCCTCATCAGTTCTCACTTGGAATGTTGGATCTTCTTCTGCAAGTTTTGCTAAAGCCATACCCATTTTATCAACATCAGCCTTAGTCTTAGGTTCTACCGCAATACCTATTACCGGATCAGGGAAGTCCATTGACTCAAGAACTATAGGATGCTTCTCATCAGACATAGTATCACCAGTCTTGATATCTTTAAATCCTACAGCTGCACCTATATCTCCAGCTTCGATAAAGTCGATAGCATTTTGTTTATTAGAATGCATTTGATAGATACGAGAAATACGCTCTTTCTTACCTGAACGATTGTTCAAAATATAAGAACCTGCATCTAAACGTCCAGAATATGCACGGAAGAATGCTAAACGTCCAACGAAAGGATCTGTTGCAATCTTAAATGCAAGAGCAGCAAACGGCTCTTTTACATCTGGCTTTCTTATCTCTTCTTTCTCAGTATCTGGGTTCATCCCTTTAATACCTTCCTTATCAGTAGGTGAAGGTAAATAACGACATACAGCATCTAACAAGAACTGAACACCTTTATTTTTAAAAGCCGAACCACAAATCATAGGAATTATAGACATATCCATTACGGCAGCACGAAGAGCAGCATGCACTTCATCCTCAGTAATAGAATCCTCGTCTTCCATAAATTTCTCTAGAAGATTTTCATCATAAGCTGCAACCTCTTCTATAAGTAAAGCACGGTATTTTTTAGCTTCTGCCTTCATATCCTCAGGAATATCAATCACATCAAATGTGGACCCTTGAGTATTATCATGCCATACTATAGCACGGTTTTTCACTAAATCTACGATACCTTTAAAATCTGCCTCATCACCGATATTCAATACAATCGGCACAGCATTAGACTTCAACATATCCTTCACTTGTTGACATACTGCCAAAAAGTTAGAACCTTGACGGTCCATTTTATTTACAAAACCTATACGAGGAACCTTATAGTTATCTGCAAGTCTCCAGTTAGTTTCCGATTGTGGCTCAACACCATCAACAGCACTAAACAAGAACACTAAACCATCTAAAACACGTAATGATCTATTCACCTCTACAGTAAAATCTACGTGACCAGGTGTGTCTATAATATTAAAGTGATAATCCTTTGTATCAGGTGTAGGCTGTGCATTTTCTAAAGGAAACTTCCATGTACATGTAGTTGCAGCAGAAGTAATTGTAATACCACGCTCCTGCTCTTGCTCCATCCAGTCCATGGTAGCAGCACCATCATGCACCTCACCAATCTTATGAGAAACTCCAGTATAGTAAAGAATACGCTCTGTTGTAGTCGTTTTTCCTGCATCAATATGCGCAGCAATACCTATATTTCTTGTGTATTTTAAATCTCTAGCCATTGTTTCTTAGAATCTAAAGTGAGAGAATGCCTTGTTTGCCTCGGCCATCTTGTGAGTATCTGTCTTCTTTTTAACAGCAGCACCTTCTTCCTTTGCAGCAGCTAGTATCTCAGAAGCTAATTTTTGAGAAAAACTTTTCTCATTACGCTTACGTGAGTATCCTATCAACCACTTCATTGCAGTAGATATTTTTCTGTCTGGACGAATTTGCATTGGAATCTGAAAAGTAGCTCCACCTACACGGCGGCTACGAACCTCTACATGAGGCATTACATTAGATAATGCATCTTTCCATAATTCAAGTGCCGTTTTCTCGTCATCTTGTTTTTTCTCTTCTACAATGTCAATAGCATCATAAAAAAGCTTAAAAGCTGTTGACTTCTTTCCGTGTAACATCATCATGTTCACAAAACGCGTCACTAGCTGGTCGTTAAAACGTGGATCCGGAAGGATAGGACGTTTCTTGGCCTGTCTTTTTCTCATTTCTTCTCTTTGAGTTGTTAATTAAAGCCCCTGAACTGAGTATAGCTCATAGCTTAATAAAAATTTACTTCTTAGGGCGTTTTGCACCATATTTAGATCTACGTTGTGTACGGCCTGCAACACCTGCTGTGTCCAGTGCACCACGCACTATGTGATATCTAACTCCTGGCAAATCCTTTACCCTTCCACCTCTAACCAATACTATCGAGTGCTCTTGTAGATTGTGTCCTTCTCCTGGAATGTATGCATTTACTTCCTTACCGTTAGTAAGTCTAACCCTTGCAACCTTTCTCATCGCTGAGTTAGGCTTCTTAGGTGTAGTTGTGTAAACACGAGTACATACTCCACGACGTTGAGGACAAGAATCTAAAGCAGCCGATTTACTCTTCTTGGTTATTTTGGCTCTTCCTTTACGTACTAATTGTGAAATCGTTGGCATATTGTTTTACGCTAATAAATTAATCCCCTATTTTAGGGTCGGCAAAGGTATAAATAAAATTGAGTTATTCAAACCTCAGTTTCAAGTTTTTACAATATCTTTTTTGACAAATAAGAATCGCATCATTTAAAACGTTATTTAGAGACGTACAACCCCACTAACAACACAATATATTGAACAACAAAATAGTCCTTATTATCTATATACTATCATGTTTTTATGGTAACGCACAGAATTTGCGCTTAATATACAAAGCAGGCAACTTAAAAAATCAAGCTAGTTTAGATAGCCTAACGACATTCAATAATTTTAAAGATTACAAAACATTAAAAAAGTCAAACGACAGTACAATTAATGAATTATATCAAAAAGGTTATATAAATCTATTGACTCAACCTTTAAAAAAAATAAATGAAAACACTTATACCCAACTTATAATTCTCAATAAGAAATACAACACTATAGAATTAATTGCAAATCCATTAAATACAGAAATCGACAGCTTAATTGAAATTGCGCTTTCGCGAAAGCGTAACCAAAATTATATACCCATATCGGACATAGAAAAAAAATTAAATGAAATCCATTCATTCATAATAAATAAAGGCTTTTCATTTCTAAAAATAGAATCGCAACTTTATCAACCTAAAAAAGGAGACACTTTAACTTTATATATAAATTTATCTGTAGAAGGAAAAAGAAAAATTAACAAAATAAAAATAAAAGGCTATGAAGACTTTCCAAGAAAATACCTCAACAGAATCAATCGTCAACAACTTTTACTTAACAACAAAAATCTTGATAACATTACAACAGACATAAAAAAAATCCCTTTCATTAAAATAACGAAAGAACCCGAGATTCTTTTTAAAAAAGACTCGACAATAGTATATATATACCTAGAGAGAAAAAACAACAATACAGCAGACGGGTTGATAGGCTTCAACAATTCTGTTAACGGTAAATTAGAACTAAATGGATATATTGATCTGTCGCTTCACAACAATCTAAACAAAGGTGAGAAACTAACCATTGTATACAGAGGTGAAAATGAAGACCAAACAAGATTAGATATCCAAACAGAATACCCTTATCTTTTCAAAACCAACATAGGAGTTACGGCAAGCCTAAATTTATTAAGAAGAGACAGCACATACCAAAACTCAACTATTACAACGGGATTATTCTACACTATCAATCCACTAACTAACCTAGGTCTATCATACAAAAAAACGAATCCACTGTCAATGAAATAAGCCAGACTTCTAATAACTTCACAAGCGACAATATATTTCTAGGCATCTCGCACAAAAAACCTAGCAACGAAGATATCTTTACTAACGACTTTATAGCATCGATACAAATTGGTATCGGAAATCGAACATTAGAAAACAACACAAGTAGACAAACATTTATAAATTCCACTGTGCATCAAAACATCTATATAGACCCTAAACAAAGTATACATTTAGAAAACCATATAAAATATATCGGTAGCAAGAACATACTTTTTAACGAGCTTTTTCAAGTTGGTGGCAATAATAGCATCAGAGGATTTAATCAAAATAGTATAGACACTTCTTTCTTTACATCAATTAATACTGAATATAGATACCGTCTAGCTAACGGAATTTACCTACACAGCATCGTTGATTATGCTGTTTTTGAAGACTACAACACAAAACAAACACAAAATTTATACGGAATTGGCTTTGGTACAGCAATTTTAACACAGTCCGGTATATTGAGATTGAGTGTAGCAAACGGATCATTTTCTGGAGCTAACATGGACTTTTCCAGCACAGTAGCTCATATAAACCTCCAAATTAAATTCTAGAATGTTACCTTAATGTTAACTATCACTTAATTAATTGCATAATTTGATAGGATAAAAGTTGTTTTATTAACTATTATTTGTGACTTTTGGCTTTGGCTAATTCAAATAAATCAAAAATGAAAACAAAATTAAATGGAATTTTGACGCTGTTCTTAGCGTTAGTTGTGCAATTTGCTATTGCACAGACAGTGACCGGTAAGGTTACTGATTTAGCAGGTGAACCAGTATTAGGAGCGACCGTCTTGATTAAAGGTAGTTCAAACGCTACGACAACAGATTTTGATGGTAACTATTCCATCAACGCAAGTAATGGCGATGTATTAGTTTATTCTTTTGTAGGCTATGAAGCCCAAGAAATAGCTTTTACAGGTCAATCTACAATCAATGTTACTTTAAAGGCTTCCTTAGACACTGTGGTTATCACGGCTTATGGTAGTCAAAAAAGGGAAGACCTAACATCAGCGGTAACTGTAGTTGGTGGTGAAGCGATTGAACAAGTGCCAATTGCATCTGTTGACCAAGCTTTACAAGGTTTAGCACCAGGTGTAGATGTATCTGTTTCTTCAGGACAACCGGGACGTAGAGGTAACGTTATTATTAGAGGTAGAGCTTCGATTAGTGGAGGAGTTAACCCTTTATATATCATTGATGGTGTACCTGTAGATGCTGATACTTTTAGAAGTATTAATAATAATGACATCGAATCTCTTTCTATTCTAAAAGATGCTGCCGCGACTGCTCCTTATGGAAACAGAGCAGCAAATGGTGTTATTTTGATTACCACTAAACGAGGTAAATTTAATTCTCCTTTAAAGATTCAATATAGAGCATTATCAGGATTTTCAACCTTAGTATCACCACAGTTTGAAGTTATGAATAATGAGCAGTATTTAAGATTTTCAAGAGATCAGTTAGGATCTGGATTTGGTGTAGGATTATCAGATGCAGATATTGCAGCTACTCCAAACGCAAATTGGTTAGATGTACTAACAAGAGATGGAAACACTAATAGCCATGAGGTTAATTTCACACAAGGAACTGACAAAACAAGAAGCTATACATCTTTGGCTTATTTTAATCAAGAAGGTGTAACTAATAGAAGTAAATTAGAACGTTTTTCTTTTAGAACTAATTACACTAATCAGTCATCTGATAAGTTTCACTACAACACTCAATTAAGTGTTAGTTATAGTAAAAACGACTTTGTAGTTGATAGAGATAGATCTTCAAGTTTATTTGGAGCAAATAGTGGAGGTCAATTAGACAACCCTTTTATTGTACCTTACCTAGCCTTACCATTCTTAGACCCTTACAATGCAGATGGATCTATTAATTATATAGGAACTCAACAAAGTGGTGCTCTTGATGCAAATGGAAATATTAATCCTGATGGAGCGAATGGATTTGTAAACACTCCATATCTTGCATTAAATACACAAAGATTTAATACAGACCGCGAGTCTGAATTTAAAGCAATCGGTACTGCTGATGCGAAGTGGTTAATAAATGATAAATTTGATCTAGGTGCAAGAATTGGACTAGATTACAATAATTCTCAAGAATTAAATATAGTGTCTCCAAACAGCCTTAGAGGTTTAGTTTCACCAGACGTTACTGCAGAATTTAAAGGTTCTCAAACAGAAGGTTATATTAGAAGTTTTGTTGCTAACGTAAATCCTTATTTAAGTTATAATGACCAATTTAATGATGTTCACAATGTTAACGCATCAATTAACACTGAGTATAATTACACTAATTTTCAGACTGCGTTTTTCCAAGCATTTGGATTAAATCCTAACTTACCAGGTAGTGGTAGCGGTTTTACTGATGGAAACGTGGACCCATTGTATATTCCTAATGTAGGTTCTTCTGAGTCAGAATTAGCTTTATTTAGTGCTTTTATATTAGCTAACTATAATTATGATAACAAGTATGGTCTTAATGTAAACTTAAGACGTGATGGATCATCTAGATTCTCTGAAGAAAACAGATGGGGTACATTCTGGTCAGTTGGTGGATATTGGAATGCTCATAAAGAAGACTTTATGCAAGACCAAGATTTATTTAACACTTTGAAACTTAGAGCCTCTTACGGAAGAGTTGGAAATCAAGCAGTAGGCGGATTCTATGTAGGATTAGAGCGTGTATCAAATGTAACAGGTTACCAAGGACTACCTGGATACCGACCAACATCATTAGTTGCAGATGATTTAGTATGGGAAATCACTAAGCAAGCCAATTTAGGTGTTGAATTTGGTATGTGGAAAGATAGATTAACAGGAGTTGTTGAGATTTATAGAAATCAAACTGACAATCTTTTCTTTGCCTCGCCAGTTAGTTTATCTTCTGGATTTGCCACTGTTACTAAAAACGTTGCTGGATTAAGAAACGAAGGTGTTGAAATCGGATTAGATTATAAGTTGATAAACAACGATGATTTAAGATGGAGTGTATTTGTTAATGCTGCATTTAATCAAAATGAAATTACAAGTTTAGCTCCAGGATCTGAATTTTTAGATCAAGGAACTACAGCATTACAAGTTGGTGAGTCTTTAAGAACATTTCACTTAGTTGAATGGGCAGGAGTTAACCCAGCTACTGGTAATCCTCTGTATCGTGATATTGATGGTAACTTAACCGAAACATTTAATGAAGGTAGAGATAAGAAATTTACTGGAAAAACAGCAGATCCAAAATGGACAGGTGGTTTCGGTACAAATATTTCTTATAAAGGATTCCAACTTAATTCTTTATTCTCATTTGTAACTGATAGATGGAGAACTAATGGATCATTGGGTATTTTAGAGGATGTTAGCTTAGCTGGATTTGCTAATCAATCAACTAGTATGTTAGATGCATGGCAACAGCCAGGAGATATCACTGATACTCCATCAATTGCTTCAGGATCTACACGTTTACAATTACATGACAGATATCTAGAAGATGCATCTTATTTAAGATTAAGAAACGTTACTTTATCTTATTCTCTTCAAGATAACGCTCTAGATAAAATTGGATTCTTAAAAGGATTAAGAGTATATGCACAAGGTACTAATCTCGTTACATTTACTAAATGGAGAGGATTTGATCCAGAATCAACATTCACTTCTTCGTTCTTTGACTATCCTGCTGTTAGACAATACACTTTCGGTCTAGATATAACATTATAAAAAAGCAAAATGAAAAATTTAATTAAATTATTATTTGTTGCCGCAGCTCTAGTGAGCTGTGACGACTCATTAGACAGATTGCCTGTCGACCAACTTGTTCCTGCAACTGCTTATAATACAGTTGAAGATTTACAATTAGGTGTTTCAGGAATGTATGATACTTACCCTACATTCTCAGAGCTATTGGTAAACTCACTAGCTACAGATAATACGGTAATTGGTGAAGATAACGGTGGACAAGATGTTCAATTACACAATCTAAACCTGAACCCATCTGGTGGAGATCAAGGTATCTATTCAAGCTATAGTAGATTAGCTAATCTTGCGTCACGTGTTATTGAAAACGCAAGCTTTTTAAACATCGATTCAGCAAATACTGATGACATAGCTACAAGAGATAATCTTGTTGGACAGGCATATGCAACTAGAGCATTTGCACACCTAAAGATGTTTGAATACTTTACACCTGACTACACAAATCCAAGTGGTCTTTCTGTACCTTACGTTGATTTTGTAGCTTTAAGTAGTGATTTCCCTGCAAGAGAAACTGTTGCTGACTTTGCAGCTAAAATAGATGCAGACTTTACCCAAGCTGAAACTTTATTAGCTGACAACAATGGAATCGATGTATTCAATAAGAATTCTGTAACTTTCATGAGAGCAAGATTTGCACTAGCTACTGGAGCAAATATCGATGCTATCAATTTTGCAACTACATTGATTTCTAATTCTGGTACTTCTCTAGCAAATCAAACTGCTTATGTTAACATGTTTTCAGATTTAGATCAGTCTGAGGTTATATTCCAAAGAGTATATACTCAAGCAGATGCTGCGAGAATAGCTGGCCCATGGTTCTTTACTGGTACTGGAGGAGAGAAATGGGAAGTTTCTAATGATCTATTAGCTGAAATTGACCCTATTAATGATCCTGCGAGAGCACAAGTTTTAGTTTTAAACGGAGCAACTAGCGCACCATTCGGAGTTGGAAAATATCCTGGAAGTAATGGATTGAACTTCTTAAACAACATGAAAGAAATGAGAATATCTGAACTTTACTTGATACGTGCAGAAGCTCATGCAAGAGAAAATCAACTAGGACAAGCAGCTAGCTCAATTCAATCTTTAAGAGATCAGAGATTAGTGTCTAGTCCAGTTGTAGCTTATACTACTCAAGCAGAGGCTTTGGATGATATCTTGGCTGAGAGAAGACTTGAATTAGCTTTTGAAGGACATAGATGGAAAGACCTGAAAAGATTTAACCAAGGATTTACAAGAAATGCTATGGATTGTGGTGGAGCTACACCTTGTCAATTAAACGCAGGTGATTTTAGATTCACGCTTCCTCTTCCTCTAACTGAAGTACTAAATAATCCTAACATCACAGAAAACAATCCTGGATACTAAAACTTATAATTATGAAAAAAATAAAATATATATCACTTGCTCTAGCTTTTATAGCTGCATTGAGTAGCTGTGATGAAACAGAACCAATTATATATAACGGTGGAGGTGATGCCTTAATTACCTTTAGTCAATCTCAATATAATCTTGAGATAGTTATTGATGATGTAGGTGATTTAGAGGTGCCAGTGAACGCCTCTACCCTTTCTTCTGAAGATAGAACATTCAATATAGAAGTAGTAATGGATGGGACAACTGCTCTTGACGGTTCATACAGCGTAGCAAGTTCTGTTACCATTCCTGCAAATCAATATCAAGGTACATTTACTATTAATGGAACTGACATCGCAGGAGTTGATACAAATCCTTTAGATTTAGTTATAGGTATTACTGATGGAGATGGATACGTAACTGGAAGTAATTCAATCGTAAAAGTTTTACAAATTTGTCCAGTTGATGAAACATTCTTTACAGGTGATTATCAGATGTTACATTTAGTTTTTAATGGTTTTGGTGTACCTACTTTTGGGTCTGGCAAAATGGTTGAATTAGAAAGACCTGCTGGTAATACTAGAACTTTTGACGCTCCTTACGGACCAGATCTAGGAACATTTAGCACGGTAACTTGGGAATTCAATTTATCTTGTAATGAAATTGTATGGTCAGCTAGTCAGGATGCTTTAGTAGGCTGTGCTGCAACAGCTGCAAACATAGAACTTAGTACTGCTGATCCTGCTTTTGGTAATGGTACATATGACCCACTTAATGATGCTACATTTACAATGAATTTTGTTGATGATGATGTAGATGACTGTGGAGCAAGAACAAACGTTTCTATTCTTATGACTAAAATCTAGTCTTAGATTTATATTTATCAAAACGCCTCAACCATTGGTTGGGGCGTTTTTTATTTACATACATTTGCAATATGGAAAAGACTACATACATTTATGGCTTGCGTGCGATTATAGAAGCTATAGAAAGCGGACAAAACTTAGGTAAGATCTATTTACTTAGAGAGGCTGAAGGTGTTCTAATGGGACAACTAAAAACGTTAGTAAATAAACATAAAATAACCAACTCTTTTGTACCGGCAGAGAAATTAGATAAGATATCAAATCATGGAAATCACCAAGGTGCTGTAGCCTCCATATCTCCTATAGATTTTGCTTCACTTGAAGAGATTCTAGAAAAACGCAATGTTGAATCTAAAGAAATCTACCTTCTATTAGATGGCGTTACAGATGTAAGAAATTTTGGTGCTATCATAAGAACAGCAGAGTGTACTGGCGTTAGCGCTATAATTATTGGAGAAAGTGGATCGGCACCAATTAATCCAGCTACGATTAAAACTAGTGCAGGGGCTGTATTTAATATACCCATCTGTAAAGTCTCACATATAAAAGATGCCGTTTTCCTAATGAAAGCTTACGGTATTACCACCATAGGCGCCACTGAAAAGTCAGCCAAAGTAGTATATGATGTTGACCTTAATCAATCCATAGCACTTATCATGGGAAGTGAAGATCGTGGTATTAACCCTTCAACTCTGAAGGTGATTGACGAGCCTATTAAACTACCTATGAAAGGAGATATCGCCTCTCTTAATGTATCAGTAGCATGTGGAGCAATCTTATATGAAATTGTAAGGCAGCAAGGATAGGATAGGATACTATTCTTCTTCATCCAATTCAATGAAGTTGCCATTCTCGTCAAATTGCCGCATGAATGGATCATCATCTATATTAAAGTCAGGATTCTCCCATTGGTATTTCATTTTTTCGGGCAATTTATTTTTAGTCACAATAGCTAGAATTATTCCTACTACTCCACCACTCAAATGGCCTTCCCAAGAAATACCCGTTTTTAACGGCAATACATACCATACCATACTACCATAAAAAAAAGTAACTACAAAACTTAATGCAAGCATTCTATAGTGCTTAGTAAATACGCCTTTAAAAAATAAGAAGCTAGCTAGCAAGTATATTAAACCACTTGCTCCTATATGATATGATGGTCTACCGATAATCCAAGTCATTAAACCACTAAAGATTAAACCTAAGCATAAAACTTTAAAACTAATACTTCTATAAAAGTAACTGAGTGCAGTAACTAAAACTAAAGATGGTAACGTATTGCTCCATAGGTGTCCCAGATCTGCATGTATGAATGGGCTAAAAATCACTCCTTTTAATCCACTCCATTTACCAGGTCTAATACCTAAATTTGTGAAGTTAAAATGATATTTAACCTCGATAGTATAAACCAACCAGATCAAAATTATAAACACTAGTGCTGGTAAAACGGTATAGATATCAAATTTAAAATATTGAGAATCTTTCATACTTAAGAGATATCAAGAACACAGCCAAAAGGAAATCTAGAAAAAGTGTCATGACAATATAGTTTTTGGATTTAAATCGTAATAATAAATTACAGCTATTCCTATCTTCGTACAATGCTTAATTCACCACTTGCCGAACGTATAAGACCTCAAAATCTTAATGACTATTTAAGTCAAAATCATTTAATAGGAGAAAAAGGTACACTGAGACAACATATTCTTAATGGGACTATACCTTCATTAATTTTATGGGGACCACCAGGCACAGGTAAAACAACACTAGCAAACATCATCGCTCAAGAAAGTAAACGTCCGTTTTACACTCTCAGTGCTATTAATAGCGGTGTCAAAGATGTTAGAGAAGTCATAGACAAGGCAAAAAATTCTGGAGGTTTGTTTACAGCAAAAAACCCAATATTATTTATAGACGAGATTCATCGTTTTAGTAAATCACAACAAGATTCTTTGCTAGCAGCTGTTGAAAAAGGATGGGTTACCCTAATAGGCGCAACGACTGAGAATCCAAGCTTTGAAGTCATCCCTGCATTATTATCCAGATGTCAAGTTTATGTATTAGACGCTTTCGCGAAAGCGGACCTAGAAGAACTACTACATAGGGCTATAAAGGTAGATGAAGTATTAAGTAATAAAGATATCACACTTGCCGAAACAGAGGCTCTACTGCGCATAAGCGGCGGTGATGCTAGAAAGCTGCTCAACATATTTGAATTAGTGATTAACAGTCAACCATTAGGCCCTATTGTAATTACTAATGAATTAGTTTTTGAACAAGTACAATCTAATCCTGCTAGATATGATAAGACTGGAGAACAGCATTATGACATTATAAGTGCTTTTATTAAATCTATAAGAGGAAGTGATCCCAATGCTTCAGTATACTGGCTAGCAAGGATGATTGAAGGTGGAGAGGATTTAAAATTTATAGCACGACGTATGCTTATTCTTGCCAGTGAAGATATAGGGAATGCAAATCCAACAGCTCTTATTATGGCTAATAACGCATTTCAAGCGGTCTCTACGATAGGTTATCCAGAATCTAGAATCATCTTGAGTCAATGTGCTATTTACCTCGCAACATCAATTAAAAGTAACGCTTCTTATCTAGCCATAGGACAGGCTCAACAAATTGTTAAGCAAACAGGTGACTTACCAGTTCCATTAGGCTTAAGAAATGCTCCTACAAAGTTGATGAAAGAACTAGGATATGGTCAGGAATATAAATATGCTCACGATCATCCTGGCAACTTTGCTCAGTATGACTTTTTACCTAAAGAGATTAGTAAAACAAAATTTTTTGAACCAGGTAATAATCCTAGAGAGCAAGCTCAAAGAGAGTTTTTAGAGAAACGCTGGAAGGATCATTATGATTATAAGCCTAATAAAGGTTGAATAGACATTAAATCGTGAACAACGACCTCATCTTGTGGTATTTGTTGATTTGTAGTATGAAACCAAATCGTTTTTAAACCTATGCGTTGAGCTCCTAGTATATCTGCTGCATAACTATCTCCTATCATTAAACTATTTTCCACACTTGCTCCAGCCATTTCTAAAGCTTGATAGAAAATTTGAGGCGCAGGCTTTTTATATCCGGCAGCCTCTGCAGTGAGAACAACATTGAAATAATCACTCAACCCAGCTTTATCAATCTTATTTTGTTGTACGCCATTAAAACCATTAGTTATTAAATGCATTTTAAACTTACCTTTAAGATTATCTAATAGTTCCGTACATCCAGGAAAGAGATGATTATTATTAGGCAAGTATTGAATGTATAAATCTGCAAAAAGATTTATTTGATCATCATTTATAGTATAGTTACAAGCCTCAAAAGCAGTTTTTAATCGTTGATAACGCAATTCTTCTTTTGTAATTAGATTTTCCCTAAATTTTCTCCAAAACTCTAAATTGAGAGGTTCATAAATATTGATGAATGTATCTAAATCGAGTTTAATATCATGTTCTTCAAAAATTTGTTTGTAAGCTAACTTACTATTCAAGTCAAAATCCCATAACGTGTGATCTAAGTCAAAAAAAAGATGCTCTATATTTTTAAACATGATATGTCAATAATTTTTAATGATGGTGTATATATGAGACCGCTTTTTTAAATCCAATTGAGCGTTATCAAAAATTACTATAAAATTACCCGTGACAGAATGTGCATATTTGAGTAGCTTATCAATAATGGCTTGCTGACCATTAAGCATAAAATGTTCTATGCTTCTATAATGTAACGCATATGGATAAACCCTTAAAGGAGTTTGCACCTCATAATCTAAATCATAAAAGTAAAACGAATGACTGGTACTAGCTCTATAACCTGGTATGTTTGTATATCCCATACTATAATCTTCTATCGTATCCATATCTACTAATTGTTTGTAATGTCCAGGCATTGAGATCTTAGAAAATGCAGTCATCGTTTTAGATAGAGGTCGATTAGTAATGCTCTCATATCTTTCTGTTTCATTAGTAATTTTATTTTCTCCATTTGCATAAGAGAACCTCAACCCTATTTCTACATAGTCTGATATATGCTTAATAAGTTCGCGATGAATTCTAGAGCGATATGAGACTCCATTATCAATATAATTGTAATCTCCTAGATGAAATAAAAACAGTACTCGCCTGCTGTATTTAAGCCTTTTGGGGAGTTTAGCTATGCTTTCTCTGTAAATCCTGAGAATGATATCATAAACATCATAGGGATCCTTAGTAAGTCTTAAATGAACTCCTATTTGTCTAAATAATTTCCTTAACCTTAACTGACGTAAATTTTCATATAGGGAATGGATGACGGGTACAATCGCTCTATTTTTATATTGAAAAATGCTAGCCGTTTCAAAGGCAGTGATGATTTGTGTTTCTCGCTTTCGCGGAAGCGTAATGTCAAATCGCTTTTCTAGTTCTTCACCAAGTCGATTAACCCATAAGTCTAATAGTGGTACTTCTAAAAAGTGATGTTGTGCAGCGATACTAGCTGAGGCTGTAAAACGACCTAAACTATCTTTTACTTGAGGTAAATATTCTTCATACCTAGTTAGTAAATAAAAACTAGCCGCAAATACATCAAATGGTAAATCACTTCTGTCTGGCGCCTTAAAAAATATGGGCAATTGACCCCATTTATGTACTTCTATTTTATGATCGTCTATACCTACCTCATTTAAAAGTCCATAGGACCATATAAAAAATTCATCACCTAAAGGCTTTTTACCATAAGAAAACTTAGGTCCTTCATGTGCTATAAATTCACTAAGATCTGATGTGAAATCAAACGGTATCTCTAGCAATCTTTTAAAGATATGCTTAAATATATATTGTTTGCGAGAAGATAATTTATTAGTAAAAATTAAAACCATTACATCAAATTATGATCTGCAAAACTGTAAAAGTTCTCGCAAGTGATTATAAGATGATCGAGTACTTTAACATCCATTATTTTACCAGCTTCTATCAACTTTTGTGTGAGTCGCTTATCATCCATGCTAGGCATTAATTTCCCGCTAGGATGATTGTGCGCTAGAATCATTGCTACGGCAGCTTCTTCAACCGCTTTTTGAAATACAATGCGTGTATCTACCATAGTACCTGTAAAACCACCTTTACTTATTTGATGTTTTGCTAATACTTTATGGCTATTGTTAAGATATAAGATCCAAAATTCTTCATGTGGTAAATCACCTATAATAGGTTGTAATACATTAAAGGCATCATCACTGCAGGTAATAACAGGTTTAGAAATAGGTATTTCACTAGCTCGTCGTTTACCTAACTCCATGGCAGCGGCTATAGTTATTGCCTTTGCCTCTCCTATTCCCTTAAACTTCATTAATTCTTTAACACTCAATTTTCCTAATTTATCAAGTGAATTACCTGCATGATTGAGGATTAACCTACTTAATTCTACCGCACTCATTTCTCTACTACCACTACCTATTAAAATAGCTATTAATTCTGCATCTGATAATGCACTACTACCATTAACTAGTAATTTTTCACGTGGTCTATCATTTTCAGACCAATTTTTTATAGAGAATGAAGTGGATTCTTGAGTCATGCTATAAATATAGCGCTTACCTTATAAATACAGGCTCATTTTCCTTTATAGTGTCTTTTTCTGAATAACGATAATCATCCATTTGAAAAGCTAAAACATCTGATAAACTACTAGCCTTACTCTCAATTAAAAATCGTGCCATGGTACCACGAGCTTTCTTTGCAAAAAAAGAAATCACTTTAAGTTTATCATTTTTATAGTCCTTAAAAATTGGACTTATTAAATGTCCATTCAAAGACTTCTTTTCTATCACTTTAAAATATTCATTACTTGCTAGATTCACTACTACTTCATCTTCTTTTATCTCTTTATTAAGTGAAGGAGTTACAATATCTTTCCAGAAGGCATAAAGGTTTTTATCTTTTCCTATAGAAAGTTTAGTTCCCATCTCAAGTCGATATGGTTGCAACAAGTCTAGTGGCCTTAAATATCCATACAACCCAGATAGTATGCGCACCATGGACTGCATGTCATCGATGTGATTTGATTGTAATGTATAAGCATCTAAACCTGTATAAACGTCACCAGCAAATGCATATACTGCTGGCCTGCTATTAGCGGCAGTAAATTCTACTTCAAAGTCTTGATTACGTTGGTAATTTAAATCTGCAAGCGTATCTGAAATATGCATTAATTCACCTATTTCTTTAGCAGACATTTTTTTTAAAACTTTATTAAGTTTTGTAGCTTCTTTTATAAATACAGGCTGTGTATGATCTTTAATAGGAAGTTCTGTTTTATAATCAAGGGTTTTTGCTGGCGATAGTAAAATTTTCATGGCGCTTAAATTTAAGACTCAAAAATAAGAGTAGAAATTTCTTTTATCACATAAAGGCTAGTTAACTTATCAATACAATAATTGATAATCCTTATCTAATAAAAAAGTCCAAATGACATAATGATATCATTTGGACTTTTTTTAAGCATCCTTAGAATTTGCAGCATACACACGCCATTTTTCGATACAATTTTTCATATCATCTGGTATGTCGCAATTAAAACTCATCCATTGTTTAGTTACCGGATGTTCAAAACCTAGTGTTTTTGCATGAAGTGCCTGACGTGGTAATACCTTCATGCAGTTATCTACAAACTGTTTATATTTAGTAAAACTAGTTCCTTTTAAAATCTTATCTCCGCCATAGCGTTCATCATTAAATAACGTATGACCTATGTGCTTCATATGAACACGTATTTGATGTGTTCTACCAGTTTCAAGTTTGCAAGAGATCATAGTTACATAACCTAGTCCTTCAATCACATTCCAGTGTGTAACAGCTGGCTTTCCTTTGTAAGCTTCTTCACCAGACCAGACATAGTTTTGCAATCTATTTTTAGGATGTCTACCTATATTACCTTCGACAGTTCCACTTTCTTCATCAAAATTCCCCCAGACTATAGCAATATACTCACGTTCACTTGTCTTTGCAGCAAATTGAGCACTTAAATATGACATCGCGTTTTCTGTCTTTGCAACGACTAGTAGTCCACTGGTATCTTTGTCTATACGATGTACTAGACCAGGACGATTACTGCTATTATTAGGCAGGTTTTCAAAATGATGTATCAGCGCATTGATAAGTGTCCCAGAATAGTTACCATGACCAGGATGAACAACCATACCTGCAGGTTTATTTACAACAACTAAAGAATCATCTTCATATACGATGTCTAATGGAATATCTTCAGCAACTAATAAATTCTCATGTGGTGGATGCTTAAATAATACACGTATGCGATCACCAGCCTTAACCTTATAGTTAGATTTTACAACCTCATCATTTACTCTTACAGCACCATCTTTGATACTTTGCTGTATCTTACTACGAGTCGCATTTTCTATAAAATTCATTAAATACTTATCGACTCTTAATGGCTCTTGTCCATCACTAGCAGTAAATTGATGATGTTCAAATAAATCATCGTCGTGAGCGTCATCCAGCTCTTCTGTATTAGTTACCTGTGGCATCTTCTGTTGTATCTTGAGCAGCTGGCTCTTCTCTATTGAGTAATGATTTATCTCCTAGTACTAAATCTATAACTGACGTTTTCATGAGAGATGCACCTGGCTCTATTTTATCACCTTTATAGCGCAACTCCAGTACCATATCAGTAGCTATATGTGGTCTGTAAGTAACATTACCTACCTTAAACCCTAAAGCTTTTAAAGTTGGTTCAGCTTGTCTTCTTGTTCTATTAATCAGGTTAGGTATTTTAACCTCACCATATCCTGATGGATTTAATTTTATATAAATCTGTCTATTCTCTTTAACAAATTTTCCAGCAGCAGGATCTTGTTCGATAACACTACGCGGTGGAAACTCTGGATTATAGCTTGAACTATCAATTAATTTACGTCTCAAATCTAATTCTTCAAGCTGCTCGTCAACTTCAACAAGTGATAACTTTGCGAGATTAGGAACTTGAATTTTTTGACCATGATTCGTGTAAGAACTCAACCAAAATAAATAGACAAAGCACAAAGCAACTATTAAAGCTATCGCTAATAATAAATGCTTCAAAAATGTTTTTGTAAAAAGAAATTTAATAAAACTCATGTAATTAATTCAAATCGTTTAAAAATGTCGTAAAATTAATACTAACTCTTTTAGAACCATTAGTTTGTAAATAATAACGATCTCTAGCCGCATTCATATTCCCTATCTCTAACATAAATGCCGGTGCATTAACCTTTTCTAATAACGCTGTACCATTCACTTCAGTACGTATAGTAGAAAAATAAGCGTCTTTAGTCAAATGTGTGATTAAAGAACTAGCATGCTCTTTACTTTTTGCAAACTCCATGTTTTTATCATTAAGTACTATAGCAGCTTGTCTAGGACCATTATTTGAAAAACCCATGTGTATGGAAATGACTAAATCAGGTTTTAAAGCATTTATCTGGGCTGCACGTTCTTCTATAGATAAATGTACACCTGTAGGGTTATGATAAATAACATTTACATCACTAGTTAATTCACCAGTAATCTCGGCGACCAAAGCATAAAGTATTTCAAACTCGCTTTCATCCTCGACTATTGCTCCTCTATCGACATCATCATGCCCACGATCTATTACAACCGTAAAAGTTTTAACATCATCATCACTTGCTTTCACCATAATACTAACGGTGCAAAACAGTATAAAAAGAAGATATTTTTTCATCTTAAATATTTGTTCAAATATAATCATTGAAAACATACTTAGAACCAGTTCTTTTTTAACTTTGTTGTTCACGCTTTTGCGAAAAGTTAATCTATGAAAAACATTGCGGTATTAATGGGCGGCTATTCTAGTGAGTGGCAAATCTCTATGAAAAGTGGAGCTGTAATCGCAGAGCACCTAGACCGGAACTTATACAATGTATTCCCAATTGCTATTTTACAGGAAGGTTGGTATTATAAAGATACTTCAGGTAAACGCTATGAGGTGGATAAAAATGATTTTAGCATTACCGTAGACGGTAAACATATCACCTTTGATTGCATATACAATACCATACACGGTACACCAGGAGAAGATGGGAGAATCCAGGCTTATCTTGAATTGTTACATATACCACAAACTTCATGCGACTCTTATCAAAGCGCCATAACCTTTAATAAAAGAGATTGTATTGCCGTATTAAAACCATGGGGTATTTATACTGGTAAACACATCTACCTTAACAAAGGCGCAGATTATAATGCAGAAGATATCTCTAAAAGACTAGGATTACCTTACTTTGTAAAAGCAAATCGTAGCGGCAGTAGCTTTGGGGTTTCTAAAGTATATGAAACAAGTGAACTAGAAAAAGCCCTGGAAGTTGCCTTTGCAGTTGATGATGAAGTAATACTAGAATCCTTTTTAGACGGTACTGAAGTATCTGTAGGTATATATCAAATTGACGATGAAATAATTGCGCTACCACCTACAGAGATTGTAAGTGAGAACGACTTCTTTGATTATGAAGCAAAATATCAAGGTAAATCTCAAGAAATAACACCTGCTAGAATATCTCTAGAACTTACTCTCGCGGTACAAGAACAAAGTAAAAGAATATATAGTGTACTCAAATGTAAAGGAATCGCCAGAGCTGACTTTATCTTTCATGATGGTACACCACATTTTATAGAAATAAATACTAATCCCGGAATGAGTACAGAAAGTATTATTCCTCAACAAATAAAAGCTACTCATAAAACGCTTCAACAAGTATTTACAGACGTTATAGAGAACACCATAAAACACCATTCATGAAAAGAGCCGTATTCCCAGGAAGTTTTGACCCTATAACATTAGGCCATTATGACATTATAGAACGTGGTCTAGGCCTTTTTGATGAAATTATTATCGCCATAGGTGTTAACGCAGATAAAAAATACATGTTCTCTCTTGAGCAACGTAAAGAATTTATAGAAAAAGCTTTCATTAACCAACCCAAGATTAAAGTCATGACCTACTCTGGATTGACTATTGATTTCTGTAAAGAAAATGATGCCAGCTTTATTTTACGTGGACTACGTAATCCTGGTGACTTTGAGTTTGAAAAAGCGATTGCACATACTAATCGTAAATTATCAGAAATAGAAACCGTGTTTCTATTAACTAGCTCTGGTAAATCATACATATCATCATCAATCGTTAGAGATGTGATAAGAAATAATGGAGACTTCACTAGTCTCGTACCAGATACCGTAAAGTTATGAGACTACTCACCTACTTCTTATTAATTACCATAGTTATATCGTGCCAGCAATCTGATAAGCAAATCGCCGAGGAAATAAAAGACTGGCAAACACCTTTTGAAAAAGGTAACGGAAATCAAACGGCTACATACCAAGAAGTAATTACGTTTTATAAAGATTTAGCTTCATCATATTCTACAATAGAGATAGAAGAAATAGGATTGACCGACAGCGGTTTACCACTTCACCTTATTAGTTTTTCAAAAAGCAATATAGATTGGAAATCCGTTAATGAGGACAAGATTAAAATACTCGTTAATAATGGTATTCATCCAGGAGAAAGTGACGGTATAGATGCTACCATGATGTTGATGAGAGATCTAGCTACTGGTAAAATCGACGCGCCAGATAATCTCATTTTTTCGGCCATCGCGATTTATAATGTAGGAGGCTCTTTAAATCGTAACAGTCATACTAGAACTAATCAAAATGGACCAGAATCATACGGTTTTAGAGGTAATGCTCGCAATTATGATTTAAATAGAGATTTCATAAAAGCAGACAGCCGCAATGCTCAATCTTTTTATCAGGTCTATCATAAAGTAAACCCAGATATATTCATAGACAATCATGTAAGTAATGGCGCAGACTATCAATACACATTAACACACCTATTTACACAACATAACAAGCTGGGCAAATCTGCAGGAAACTACCTTTACAACCATCTTCAAAAAGATCTAGAACAACGCATGCAAGACCGTGATCATTCTATGACGCCTTATGTAAATGTTTATGGTGTATCACCAGAAAACGGATTTTCTCAATTCATGGATCATCCACGTTACAGTACTGGATATACCACACTGTGGAACACCTTAGGCTTTATGATAGAAACACACATGCTTAAGCCGTATAAAGACAGAGTTCTGGGTACAAAAGCTATAATGGAAGAAACCATTGCTCTAGGTACTGAGAATATAAACGCCATAAAAGCAGCCAGATCTTCATCTTTTAAAGAATTTAATGACGCTAGATATTATGCACTTAACCATATAGTAGACAGAGATAAAGCAGACACGCTACTTTTTAAAGGCTATAAAGCGCAACGCAATATTAGCGAGGTAACTGGACAGGAACTACTCACATATGATCGTAATCAACCTTTTGAAAAAAACACACCATATTACAATCATTTTATCGCCACAGATTCAATTAAAATACCTTCCTTTTATGTGATACCACAAGGGCAATGGGAGATTATCGAATTAATGCGCATGAATAATATTCAAATGGAAGTTTTACCTAAGGACAGTACAATAACGGTCACACAATACCGCATAGAAGATTTTAATACGTCTAGTAACGCTTATGAAGGACACTATCCTCATTCTGACGTTGTTTTAAGTAAGAAAAATATAGAATTACGCTTTCGCGAAAGCGATATCATCATTCCTACTGCACAACCAGGAATAAGATACATTATTGAGACTTTAGAACCGCAGGGACAAGATTCTTTTTTTAAATGGAACTTTTTTGATACAATTCTACAGCAAAAAGAAGGCTTTTCTTCATACGTATTTGAGAATACAGCAAAAGGAATGCTATCAAGTAATGCTAATCTCAAAAAAGAGTTTGACTCTATTAAAAAATCAAACGATAATTTTGCACAAAGTAATTATGCACAATTAAAGTGGCTGCACGATCGCTCTCCTAACTATGAAAAAGCTCATTTAAATTATCCAATCTATAAAGTTCATTACAATGATTAAAAATATTCTTATTCTTTTAATAGCATGCGCATTTATCTCTTGTAAAAAAGATAAAGAAATTATCGATTTAAATGTACAAGGTGCTGTAAAGACAACGCGTCTTATTGCAGACTTTAATTGCAATAACATCTCTTATGTTTTTCAAGTACCATTTTATGAAGGTGACACCGATACCCAAAAACGACTTAATAAAGCAATAAAAAATCTTATTACTCAAGACTTTATTGATGTTACATACAATAAAGATGCAGACCTAGAAGAAATATGGTCTATTTTCATATCTCATCGCGAGCAAAAGATATGTAGTGGTGATATGAGTGGTATATCAAATATTAATATAGAACATACTACACAAACAGATGCACTAATAAGTTATGAGCTTACCTATACTAGAAATGGTCAACATAAAAGATTGATCAATACGTTTAAAAAGCCAGAGCTTACTACTTTAACAACCCTAGACCTTACTAAAGATCAAAAGGAAGATGACGTGAGAACTATTTTTGACATTAATTTACAACAGTCTGTTGCTAATCTTGCTCTTGAGGTAAAAATGGATGACCAGACTGCTTTTAGAAACTATGTGCAAAACAAAGTTTTCAAATTTGAAAAAGAAGAATTTGAAAACGCGACTATAGGTATTAAAGAACTAGGTGTAGATTCTTTAACACTACAGTTAACAAAGCACATAGAGCTACCAGAAACGTTTATGTACTTGAATCCAGATGTAAAAGTGGAGATTAGAGCTAAAGAGATGGAATATTATCTAGACCTATCGCCTCTTAAAATTTAAAGTCTGATCTGGAAACAGTTCCTTAATATTACTATAGGAAGATTCTAGAGCCTTCTCTGCCTCTTCTTGATCAAGCCATGTGGCAATATCAATTCCTTCTTCTTCTTGAGGCGCTAGTTTACCCTTATAATTGGTCTCTAGGAGGTACCAGTGTGTAAGCTTTAATTTTAGAGAGGATTTTCTATTAAATACATGGTAAGTACATCCCAGCTTATCAACGATTTTCAATTTCTTTACACCAGTTTCTTCTTCTATTTCCCTTTTTGCGGTTTTTTTCATTCCTTCAAAACGATTGGACTTTCCTTTTGGGAGATCCCATTTACCGTTGCGATGTATGAATAAAAACTTATTCTCTTTATTAATTACAAGGCCGCCACCAGCTTTCACTAGTGGTAACTTTTTATGTAATCTTTTTAATATTTTTTTTCATTTTTTGAATAAAGCAATACTTTTTTAAGCTTGCCCTTCTCAATTTTCTTAATAATCTTGAGCAAGTCAACATCTTTAAGAGAAAAAACTCCATAATCGGGATAATCATCCCTATTTGATGTCACGATAATTGCGACGTCTTTCACAAAAACTTTATACATTTGCGCCATGGTTATAAATAAGGATATCGCAATTAAAACGGCTGAATTATTATTGCAAATTAAAGCAATAAAATTGCAACCACAAGAACCTTTTACATGGGCTAGCGGCTGGAGATCACCAATCTATTGTGATAACCGCGTAACGCTTTCATACCCAACGATTCGCAATTTCTTAAGAGAACAACTCTCAAATCAAATTGAAGAATTATACGGTAAGCCAGATGTTATTGCTGGAGTGGCAACAGGAGCTATAGGTATAGGTATGCTAGTAGCAGACTACTTAAATCTTCCATTTGTATATGTTAGACCCGAAGCAAAGAAGCATGGCCGTCAAAATCAAATTGAAGGACATCTAGAAGCAGGTCAATCAGTAGTTGTTATAGAAGATTTAATAAGCACTGGTAAAAGCAGTTTAAATGCCGTAAACGCACTTAAAGAAAGTGGTGCAACTGTGAAAGGTATGTTGGCATTGTTTTCGTATGGCTTTGAATTTGCACAAGAAAACTTTGAAAAACATGATTTGAACTTACACACATTAAGTGATTATAACCACTTAATATTACAAGCTCAAAATACTGGACATTTCTCAGTGCAAGAAATTGAATTATTAAAAAGCTGGAGAAAAGATCCTAGCGCCTGGACAGGTAAATAAAATATTATGAATTTAGAAAGCCGTACGGTACAGACACAAAAAACACCGCAAGAGTTATTTGAATTTTTAACCCAAGTTGAAAATTATAAGCAGTTAATGCCAGATGACACAAAATTTGAAACTCATGGAGATGACAAATTTTTGTTCGGTCTTAAAGGTATGCCAGAAATAAAACTAGGTCTTCAAGAATCCATACCTTTTACTAATGTCACACTAGGCTCCACTAGTGACAAACTAGCATTTACATTAAGTTGTAATATTGAACAAGTTGCAAATGGCTCTCAAGCGCAATTAATCTTTAATGGAGAATTTAATGCAATGATGGCCATGATGATTAAAGGTCCAATAAAAAAATTCCTAGAACAACTGGCTAGTGGCCTAGAGAAACTCTAGTAGTTCCACCTCACTTGTTTTAAATCATAAGCGGTGATTTGCCCTTCTTTTTCAAGGAGCAATTCACCGTTTTCTGTTACACCATATACCATTGCAACGATATCTTGCCCATTAATTTTAAAACTCATTTGTTGACGATACTTAAATAGATATTTAAGATACTTTTCAATAGTTTGATTCTTATTTTTAAGAGCCTTATCTAGATGAGAAAGAAATTGCACTAACAACACTTCTAGCTTAAAAGTTTGCCCGGTAAGATTTTTTAAAGAAACTGCTCGCGGTAGATCTTCAAATTCTTCTTGATTAACATTAAGACCTATTCCTACTATCGAGTGCGTCCATTTACCTTTTTGATAAGTATTTTCAATAAGAATGCCTGCTAATTTCATTTGAACTGACAGGATGTCGTTAGGCCATTTTATTTTGGCCTGTACATTTAAATCCTTTTTAAGCCACTGCACCATCGCAACAGACACAATTTGATTAAGCTCAAAAGGAGTTATTCCAGAAATATTTTCTGTTACTAAAACACTAAATGTCAGGTTTTTACCGTTTTCAGAAGACCACGTAGATCCACGATTACCACGACCTTGTGACTGCGATAAACTATAAATAGCAGTGAGGTGTTGTGTTTCGCTTTCGCGAAAGCGTGCTCTCAATTCATCATTAGTTGATGTAGTGGCATGTAATTTGACTATTTGCAAGAGACTATTTATCTAGAGATTAAGTTTTATTTTGTAAAACCACTGGTAAAAAAAGAATAAATTTGTCATAACAAAAAATATTTGATGACTAAAGAAAAAGTTTCTACTGATGCGTTAATCGCTCAAATGATCGCTGGAATAGAAGATGTTAAAGGTAATGACATCACTATCATGGATTTAAGAGAAATTGAAAACACCGTAACAAGCTATTTTATTATCTGCAACGGTAACTCCAATACACAAGTAAACGCAATCGTAAACTCCATACAAAGAAAAGTAAGTAAAGAATTGCAAGAAAATCCATGGCATGTTGAAGGTTCTTCACAAGCAGAATGGGTTCTAATGGATTATGTTGATGTTGTTGTACATGTTTTTCAAAAACATGTAAGAGAATATTATGACCTAGAAGGATTATGGGGCGATGCTAAAACTACCGTTATAGAAAGCACTTACTAATAACAAGATTATACAAGCTAATGTCTGAACAAAATAAATCAAATCAAAAACCTGGAAATGGGAAACCTATATTACCAGGAGGCGGAAAACCTAAATTTAGTGTATGGTGGATTGCAGTACCTATTGTACTAGCTTTTCTGGCTTATTCACTGATAAGCGATGCCGTTAACTCTCCAAAAGAAACTAATAAGTCTGAGTTCTTTAATTATCTAGAAGATGGAGATGTAAAAGAAGTCATCGTTTGGAATGGCAGGTATGCTGAAGTATTTCTTACTAAAGAAGCCTTAAGCAACGAGACAAAGCACAAAGATGCTTTGAAGCCTAGTGCTATGAATCAAGGTAAAGTACCGCAGTATAAATTTGAATTTGGTGATTTAGAAATTTTTCAACCACAACTAGAAGAAGCCGTTCAGAACAACAACCTAGAGACTAAAGTTTTATATAAAACACAGGATAACACGTTCATGAACGCGATATGGAGTTTCTTGCCTATTATTTTATTAATAGGTGTATGGATTTTCATTATGCGTCGCATGAGTGGTGGCGGTGCTGGTGGTGGCGGTGGCCAGATATTTAACATAGGAAAGTCTAAGGCAAAACTTTTTGACCAAAAAACTGATGTAAAGACAACTTTTAAAGATGTTGCCGGATTAGAAGGTGCAAAAGAAGAAATACAAGAAATAGTAGACTTCTTGAAAAACCCAGAAAAATACACGTCTTTAGGTGGTAAAATCCCTAAAGGTGCCTTATTAATAGGTTCTCCAGGTACAGGTAAAACGTTACTTGCAAAAGCTGTTGCTGGTGAGGCAAAAGTTCCATTTTTCTCATTAAGCGGATCGGATTTTGTAGAAATGTTTGTAGGAGTAGGTGCCAGTAGAGTGCGCGATCTTTTCAAGCAGGCAAAAGAAAAGTCCCCATCCATTATTTTCATTGATGAAATAGACGCCATAGGACGAGCAAGAGGTAAATCTAATTTTTCTGGTTCCAATGATGAACGTGAAAACACGCTGAATCAATTACTAACTGAAATGGATGGTTTTGGCACAAATACAAACGTAATTGTACTTGCAGCAACAAACCGTGCAGACATACTGGATAAAGCATTAATGCGCGCTGGTCGTTTTGACAGGCAAATTTATGTTGACCTTCCAGACGTAAATGAACGTGAAGAAATTTTTGAAGTGCACTTGCGACCTCTTAAAAAGGTGGATAATGAATTAGATACCTCATTCCTAGCAAAACAAACACCTGGATTCTCAGGTGCAGACATTGCTAATGTGTGTAATGAAGCTGCTCTTATTGCCGCTAGAAAAGGTAAAAAGGCTGTTGATAAGCAAGATTTTCTAGATGCTGTGGATCGTATCGTAGGTGGACTAGAAAAGAAAAATAAACTTATCACACCGTCAGAAAAGAAAACTATTGCATATCATGAAGCTGGTCACGCTACTGTAAGCTGGATGACAGAACATGCTGCGCCATTAATTAAAGTTACTATTGTACCGCGTGGTCAATCTTTAGGTGCTGCATGGTACTTACCAGAAGAGAGGCAAATTGTACGACCAGAACAAATGCTGGATGAGATGTGTGCCACTATGGGTGGACGTGCTGCAGAGAAAGTTATTTTTAATAACATTTCTACAGGTGCTTTAAGTGATCTAGAAAAAGTCACTAAACAAGCTCGTGCTATGGTTACTATATATGGGCTTAATGATAAAGTAGGTAACATTACATATTATGATTCTAGCGGACAGCAAGAATATAGTATGTCTAAGCCTTATAGTGAAGAAACAGCTGTGATCATTGATCAAGAAATTTCTAAAATTATTGAAGCACAATACCAAAGAGCAATTAAAATTCTAGAAGAAAATAAGGATAAATTAACGCAACTTGCAGAAGTTTTACTTGAAAAAGAAGTAATCTTTAAAGATGATTTAGAAAATATCTTTGGAAAAAGACCTTTTATAAAAGAAGAAGCAGTTGCATTAAAATCATCAACTAGAACTATTGCACCAGTAACTAATTCAAAGGAGGAAGAAGAATAGTTTGTAACTACTATAATTAGTAAGTATATTTACCTTATCCCTAATATTAATGCGTCTAACATAGATGAGTATTTTTAAAAAACTCTTCAAAAAATCAACTGATTCTGAGTCTTCTCAGAACAAGGATGCTGGGCGCTCTAAATATATGCCAGAGGAAAAACTGCCGCTGGATGAGAGGTTTATACACAATTTCACTACTCAAGGTGGTAGGTTCCTTTACTCACTAGATGAATCTGAAGTGCAAGCTAATTTTGAGGACGTACTTGTAGAACATGACTTTTTTGAAACTAAAGTACTTTGTACGGATTCTAATTTGAGAAATAGATTTAACAGTTATAATCTTCAATTTTCAGACATTCATGATGATTGCAGTTTTTTCTTAACTACTTGCGAATACATCATTGCTGATAATGGTGCTATTTTATTTTCTTCTAATCAATTAAAAGAAAAAAAGCCCGTTGACTTCCCAGAAACTATGATTGTACTAGCAACAGCAAGTCAAATCGTTGAGTCTATAGGTGAAGGATTAAGAGGAATTAAACATCGTAGTGGATCTAATATACCTACTAATATTACTACTCTTAAGAATTTTGAGGAACCTAAGGTTCAAGAGAAAAAAGACCTAATGAATTATGGAGTTCCTAACAAACGTGTCTACCTCATATTATTAGAAGATTTATAAGATGCGTGAATTATTAGTACGTTCCGTCTCAGGAATCATGTATGTTTCATTAGTAGTTCTAAGCGCCTTATATTCTAGGGATGTTTTTATTCTCCTATTTTGTGTTTTTGCATTTATTTGTTTAATCGAATTAATGCCCATGATACGCTTGAAGCAATGGTTAATATACCCTATGCTGCCTATCAGCTATATTCTGTTAGTATGGTATGACTGGCCAGCAACTTATCAACCTTACTACAGTTATGCCATATATAGTTTATTGGGCGCTACCCTATTAGTAAACCTCTATTTAATTAGAGATTTAGTTTTATTAAATAGGATACCCTTATTTAATACTAAAAAGCACATTATAGCATTGTTATATTTAATAGGCAGTAGTTTATTTCTGGCCTTAATACCAGATGTCGTGGAAGAGTACAAACCAGAATTATTGATAGGCATCTTTAGCATTATATGGGTTAACGACAGTTTTGCTTATATCACAGGGAAAAACTTTGGTAAGCACAAATTACTAGAACGTATTTCTCCAAAAAAAACAATAGAAGGATTTTTAGGAGGTTTATTCATGGCATTACTAGCCGGTGTAGCACTACATTTTTATGTAGGTGTATATGGATTATGGCAGTGGATTATGTTAGCATTTATCGTTGCATTTTTTGGCACGATAGGCGATTTAATACAATCTAAAATAAAACGTCAAGCTGCTGTTAAAGATAGCGGTAGTATCATGCCTGGTCATGGAGGTATCTTTGATAGAATGGACAGTATTATATTTGCAGCTCCATTTGCTTATTTATTCTTTACAATACTTAACTATGTTTCATAAAGAAGGAACCGTTTCTATACTTATAGGAATAGCCGTTGCAGGTATACTTACCGCAATAGCCACACAAATCAGTATGCCTAACTGGCTATCGTATATATTAATTGGATTAGGTTTAATTTTTTTAATTATAATCTTACAATTTTTTAGAAACCCTAAAAGAATAACAATACTAGATGACGCAACTATTGTATCTCCAGTTGACGGTAAAGTAGTAGTTATTGAAAAAGTGCAAGAAAACGAATATTTTAAAGGTGAACGGCTAATGATTTCAGTATTTATGTCACCTATTAATGTACACGTAACTCGCTACCCTATAGGTGGCCAGGTAAGTTATAGTAAATACCATCCAGGCAAGTACCTTGTCGCATGGCATCCTAAAGCTAGTGAAGAAAATGAGAGGACTACTGTTGTGGTTGATCACAAAAACGGACAACAAGTTATGCATCGTCAAATTGCCGGCGCATTAGCAAAACGTATTGTAAATTATGCCGTAGAAAACGAATCAGTAGGTCAAGGCGGTGAAAGCGGCTTTATTAAATTTGGATCAAGAGTAGATGTCTATTTACCAGTGGACACACCTGTTAATGTTGAACTTAATCAAAAGGTAAAAGGTGGTGTTACCGTATTAGCACAGTTTTAATGACAAAAGAAGAACTCGATAAAAAGTTTCAAGAGGCCTTTGAAAAAGCCAGTAAAGAAGAACAGTCATTAGTTCCTCTAGAGCTTCAATTGCATCTTTATGCCTATTATAAAAGAGCTATTGATGAGCCTTATGTCAATAATCGCAGCTTTGAAACAAACGATTTACGCAGTGCTTTTAAAATGAATGCCATTATACAAGTCCAACAAATCTCTAAAGAAGAAGCTAAACAACGATACGTTAAGATTATAGAAGACCTATATCCTAAACCATGGTAAATTAACTATCTTTCTTTTTACCCTTATGAGGCTTTAAAAGATAACGCATAAGCCATATTGATGCTTTTATTAACAGGACTAGAACAACGATTGCTGTCACCAGAATAACGATAGGGTGCTCCATAAATGAGCGTATTATTATCATAACGACATATATTTAATATTCATATTTACGATTATTCATGAACAATCTTAAATATAAAAAAAACGACCTTCATGGGAAAGTCGTTTTTTATTTGATATAATTAAGATGCTTTATCCATTTAAAGCCTTCATGCTGGCCTGTATCGTCTCGATTTTTGCTAGAGTATCTGCTTCTTTTTGTTTTTCTTTCTCAACAATCTCTACAGCTGCATTATTTACAAAACGTTCATTACCCAGTTTCTTTTGAACACCTATTAAAAATCCTTGAGCTCTTTTCAATTCACCAGCAAGTTTTTCAAGTTCAGCAGCAACATCAATATTGCCTTCAAGAGGTATAAAGTATTCATTTGATTTTACACGATAACTAGCTGCACCAGCAACTTGTTCTTTTACAATTTCAATTTGAGATACGTTACCCATCTTCATAATTAGACTATCGTACTCACTAGACAGCTGTTCATTATTAATAACACTTAGGGAAATCTCATTTTTAAAAGCGATTTGTTTTTCTTTACGAACTGTACGTATTCCAGAAATAACATCTTGAACGAGTATAAAATCGTTTAGTAAATCTACATTCATAACATCAGCAACTGGCCATGTGTTTACACACAATGCATCATTTACATCTCTAACTGCAATCGATTGCCATAACTCTTCAGTAATAAAAGGCGTAAATGGATGCATTAATCGCAAATTATCTTCAAATAGTCTAATCACCTGATGAAGGGTTTTAGGATCAATAGGTTTTTGATATTCTGGCTTAATAATTTCTAATAACCATCCACAAAAGTCATCATATATTAACTTATAGCTAGTCATCAATACATCGCTTATTCTATATTTAGAATAATGATCCTCTACCTCATTTAAAACTTGGGCAAATCTAGACTTATACCAGTTTAGACCTTGTAGTGCATATGTAGGTTGTGATAGTGTCTCATCAACTTCCCATCCATCTATTAACCTATAGGCATTCCACATTTTATTTACAAAACCTTTTCCTTGTTGACATAAGTCCTCATCAAACATAATGTCATTTCCTGCTGCTGCGCTTAATAAAAGGCCTACTCTCACACCATCTGCTCCATAATCATCTATTAACCCTAGTGCATCGGGAGAATTCCCTAAAGACTTAGACATCTTGCGACGTTGTTTATCACGTACTAAACCAGTAAGGTAAACTTTATCAAATGGCTTTTCATCTCTCAATTCATATCCCGCAACAATCATACGTGCTACCCAGAAAAACAGAATATCGGGCCCAGTAACTAAATCTCTTGTTGGGTAATAATAATTGATTTCTTCGTTTTCTGGCTCCAGCACACCATTAAACACGCTTATTGGCCATAGCCAGCTCGAGAACCATGTATCTAGAACATCGTTTTCCTGTCGTAGATCTTTGGCTTGCAAGTTTTCGTTTTTAGTTCGCTTTCGCGAAAGCGTAACAGCATCTTCAATACAAGTAGCTACAACAAAATCCTCTTTACCATCACCATAGAAGTATGCTGGTATGCGTTGTCCCCACATCAATTGACGTGAGATATTCCAGTCTCTTACGTTTTCCATCCAGTGAAAGTAAGTACTCTTGAATTTTGCTGGCAATAGCTCTACTATATCCTCGCGTACTGCTTTAATTGCAGGCTGGGCAAGATCTTCCATTTTTAAAAACCATTGATCACTCAATCGTGGTTCAATAACGGCACCTGTGCGCTCGCTCGTACCTACTTTATGAACATGATTTTCTTTATTAATTAAAAAACCTTTTTCTTCTAATTCATTAGAAATTTCTTTACGAACTACAAAGCGATCTTTGCCTTCATAATGTAATCCATAGCTATTTAATGTCGCATCTGCATTAAAAATATCTATTACCTCAAGATGATGCGTCTCTCCTATTTTCTTATCATTTTCATCGTGTGCAGGTGTAATTTTAAGTGCTCCTGTACCAAACTCCATATCTACATACTCATCAGCTATTATAGGTATCTCACGATTAACAATAGGAACGATTACAGTTTTGCCTACTAGGGCCGTATAACGTTCATCTTCTGGATGTACACAGATCGCAGTGTCTCCAAGTATAGTCTCAGGTCTTGTAGTAGCAATTGAAATATAATCATCGCTTCCTTTTATTTGATATTTTAAGTGATATAGATGACCGTTACGTTCTTCATAGATGACTTCTTCATCACTAAGAGTAGTCTGTGCCTCGGGATCCCAGTTAACCATACGGAAACCACGATAAATCATATCCTTATTAAATAAATCAACAAATACTTTTATCACAGATGCTGACATGTCGTCATCGAGAGTAAACTTAGTGCGAGACCAATCACAACTGGCGCCTATTTTTTTAAGTTGATCTAAGATAATACCACCGTACTCATCAGTCCAATCCCATGCATGTTTTAAAAACTCTTCTCTAGTTAAATCATTCTTATCAATGCCTTGTTCTTTAAGTTTTTTAACAACTTTAGCTTCAGTAGCAATGGATGCATGATCTGTACCTGGAACCCAACATGCGTTGAAACCTTTCAAACGTGCTCTTCTTATAAGTACATCCTGAATAGTATTGTTAAGCATATGCCCCATATGCAGTACACCTGTAACATTAGGTGGCGGAATAACAATCGTGTAACTCTCACGCTCATCTGGGACTGACTTAAAAAAATCATTCTCCATCCAGTACTTATACCACTTATCTTCTGTGGTTTTAGAATCATATTTTGCTGCTAAGGACATTTTTGGCTTAGTTTTTGAAATTTCATCGACAAAAGTACTATTTACTTAAATTATACACATCATTAACAGAGGCTTTAAGTAGTAATAATTACTTTTAATCACGATAAAGAATAATGGACATGAAAAATATCTTCTTATTATTAATAGCAATTGGATTTGGACAATTTTTAAATGCGCAAGATGAGTCTACGCTTGATAAAAATACCTCCGTAAAATTTGTTGAAACTACAATCGATTATGGAAGGATAGAAAAAGGCAGTGATGGAGTACGCACGTTTACTTTTACTAATACTGGCGACCATCCTTTAAAGATTTATAATATCTATTCGGCATGTAATTGTGATATAGTAGCACAACCTGAGGAGCCTATAGCACCTGGAGAAAAAGGTGAAATAAAAGTGAAATATGACACTGAAAAGGTGGGACCTATTGTTAAAACAATAACGGCCAATACAAATACTAAAGAAAAACTTATCCCTTTAAATTTAATTGGAGAAGTGCTACCTGCGAGTGCAGACAACAAGGATGAGGAAGAAAAAATGAAGATGTAAAATTATTCTATTAATGGGATAAGTTGCAATTTTGTTTTATATACTATTCCATTTCTCACATACTTAATTTTTAAAATGCTATAAGGGTTTTGGTAAAAATAATTGGTGGCACTTTTAAGTGTCAAGCTTAAACCTGTCCTAGAATTTATTTTAACGATTTGATCACCTATTTTAAGCCCAGCCCTAGATGCAGGTGAATTATAGTTCACTGAAGACACTATTAATTTTGGTGATAGTCTTAAACTATTCTCAACACTAGAAGAATATATTTTTATCCCTTTTTGATTTTCAAATTCGATATTATTATTATTATTAAAATTTGAATATTTAATATCAAAACCTTTTGATTTTATTTGCATGCCAGACATGTTATAATAAAATTCATTTTTAAAATATTTATTTGGTATTAAGACTAGTTTTTCATTTTTATAATCAAACAAAATTCTAAATCGCCGTAACATCCCTCCTCCTATAGAGCCGTTTGAAAAATCATCTTTTAGATAATTGAGATTCTCAGTCGACAGATTGGGATATGAGACAGTAGGTCTGGTTAATGAAAAATCGCCTATTTGAAAAGAATGAAGTTTTGATCTAAGCCCATCAATCTCACCCAGCAATCCATATCCCAAATAATCCTTAAAACCCTTATCAGGTAATGATACCTTAATCTTATTAGATGAATACAACCATAATGCATCACTATTACCAGTGTCTATCATTAAATTTAAACTAATCGAATCGTTATTTATCAAAGAATTGACATAGGGCTTGTTTTCAACAATATTCAATGGTATACGATCATATTTTTTAAATCTTCTATAATTTTTTTATTAGATCTATAAAAAATGAGTTGTTCTCTTTGATAATCAACTTCTACGAGTAATTCGTTAAATAAATCTGAACCTATCAATCCATGTATAGGTATTCCTATTTGAGCACTAAGATCAAATTTATCATCAGTTAAAATTAAAAGCTCTGAGTCATTATTAAATAAATCATTATTCAACGAAATTTTATTTCCTTTACTTAGATAAGCCTCAAAATAACCATCTCGATCAGCACCTTGATACCTCATAAGTTTACCTCGATTAACTTCGATTGAATCAACGCCTACAAAACCAAAAATTAAAGTTCTATCAGATCCCGTATCTACTATGAAATTAAGTGGCACATTATTGAGCTCAGCTTTAACGATTATCAAATTTGCACTCGAAACGAATGGTACTTTAACTTTATCTACTTTATTAGACAAATCGAAGTATGACTGAGCAATTACTGTTGAACTAAAGAATAAGATATAGTAAAAGATTAGTTTACTTTTCATAAAACATAAATATAAGGAAATCATAATCACTTTTATATAGAGCTTAGTCGTATTACATTTGCAAAACAAAATAGAAATTCATGCCAGCAATATCTCATAAGGGTGCCATAATGCCCTCATCACCGGTTAGAAAACTAGTTCCATTTGCAGAAGCAGCAAAAAAGAGAGGAATTCATATCTATCCTTTGAACATAGGTCAACCAGATATAAAAACTCCTAGTCAAGCTATACAAGCGGTTAAAGACACTGACATGGAAATTTTAGCATATAGTCATAGTGCTGGAAATGAGTCGTATCGCACAAAATTAGTTACCCATTATAATAAAATAGAAATGGGATTAACTATAGATGACGTGATTGTATCTACAGGTGGTAGTGAAGCATTACTGTTCACTATGGGTAGCATATGTGATTATGGTGATGAGGTAATCATACCAGAACCATTTTATGCAAACTATAATGGTTTTGCAACAGCAAGTGGAGTTACCGTTAGACCGATACCTACAAAAATTGAAAATAATTTTGCATTACCTTCTATAAGTGATTTTGAAGAGCTCATCTCTGATAAAACTAAAGCAATTTTAATTTGTAATCCTGGCAATCCAACAGGATATCTATATACACAAGAAGAAATGAATCAACTAGCAGCGCTGGTAAAAAAACATGATTTATTCCTTGTGGCAGATGAAGTTTATCGTGAGTTTGCATATGATGGTCGTGAGCACTTGTCAGTCATGAATATACCAGGTTTAGAACAACATGCCATCATGATAGATTCTGTATCTAAAAGGTATAGTATGTGTGGTGCTCGTATAGGATGT
The DNA here is from genome assembly GCF_002954765.1 of Nonlabens arenilitoris. Classification (NCBI taxonomy): domain Bacteria; kingdom Pseudomonadati; phylum Bacteroidota; class Flavobacteriia; order Flavobacteriales; family Flavobacteriaceae; genus Nonlabens; species Nonlabens arenilitoris. The sequence continues at coordinate 559,630 of NZ_MTPW01000001.1, forward strand.
ATGGTTTCTAAAAACAAAGAAGTTATGGCTACCGCAATGAAATTTGCTCAAGCTAGATTAAGTCCTCCAACATTTGCTCAAATTGCTGCCGAAGCTGCACTAGATACCCCACAAGCTTACTTTAATGAAGTTATAGGAGAATACATAGAACGTAGAGATATCCTTATAGCAGGTCTAAAAAACATACCAGGTGTCGAGGTTGCAAATCCAGGTGGCGCATTTTATTGTGTCGCTCAATTACCTGTAGATGACACAGATGCATTTGCCCAATGGATGCTAGAATCTTTTCAACTAGATAATGAAACTATAATGGTGGCTCCAGCAGCTGGTTTTTACAGCACTGCTGGAGTAGGTAAAAATCAAATCAGAATAGCTTACGTTCTCGAAAAAGAATCTTTAATAAAAGCAGTTCAAATCTTAGCAGAAGCTCTTAAAGCATATAACGCGTGATTGAAATAAGATCACACTTCTCTCTTAAGGAGCATAACACCTTTGGAATATCTGCTTTTGCAAAAGCATATACATCTGTATCCACTATACAGCAACTTAAAGAAGCTCTTGCATATTATCACAACGAGGAAGTATTTCTTCTAGGTGGTGGCAGCAATATGTTATTACTTAATAATATTGAGAGACCTGTTGTACATGTAAACATCAAGGGTATTAACCTTTTAAAGCAAGAGAATCAACATGTATATATAACAGCAATGGCAGGAGAAAATTGGCACGACTTTGTCATTTTTTGCATTGAAAATAATTGGGCTGGAATTGAGAACATGGCTCTCATACCTGGTAATGTAGGCACCTCTCCTATTCAAAATATAGGTGCATATGGCGTGGAATTAAAGGATACATTTGTTTCATGCACCGTTATGAATATTAAAACAGGTGATGTAACAACACTCCATTTAGAAGATTGTAAATTCGGTTACAGAGATTCCATTTTTAAGAATGAAGCATTAGGAAAATATGTCATTACCTCTGTAACATTTAAATTGACAAACCTCTCAAAGAAAAATGAGTATCAACTAAAAACTAGTTATGGTGCAATAAAAGATGAATTAGAGAACCTTCAAATAGAGCCATCCATACAAGCTGTTGCACAAGCTGTAATTAATATAAGAAGTAGCAAATTACCTGACCCAAAAGTGATAGGTAATAGTGGTAGTTTTTTCAAAAACCCTATTATTGAAAAAAGTTATTATGAAGACCTTATAAGAATGCATCCATCTATACCGCATTACCCAGTAAATGAAAAGCAAGTAAAAGTACCTGCCGGCTGGCTTATAGATCAATGTGGTTTTAAGGGTAAACGACGTGGTGATGCTGGTGTGCATGATAAACAAGCGCTAGTTCTTGTAAACCATGGCAACGCTACTGGACAAGAAATTATTGCTCTCGCAAAAGAGATTCAGGCAATGGTTCAAGACAGATATGGGATCACTATTGAAACAGAAGTGAATTTAATCCAGAATTAAGAATACATCACTTATTATTATTAAATTTGCACTATGGAATTACTCTTTATAACGATAGGATTATTAGCTCTCGCATTTGGCGGTATTGCAATAAAAATCTGGGGAAAAAAAGACGGTAAATTTGCGGGCACTTGTGCTAGTCAAAGCCCATTTCTTAATAAAGAAGGTGAAGCTTGCGGTATGTGCGGTAAATTACCAGAAGAGCAAGATTGTAAAAACCCTTCTTTAGAATCTTAATTAGAAGATGGAAATAGGCATAGCGTTCATAGTCCTAGCTGGATTTGTGCTTATTAATATAATTTATCATTTCTTTTTGGCACGAGTTGGTTTTTACAAAACAACCCAACAAGTCAAGTCACAGGATGCCGTTTCTATAATTGTATGCTCAAAAAACGAACAAGAAAATCTTAAAACTCTTGTTCCCTTACTGCTTCAACAAAATCATCCCAATTTTGAAATTATATTAATCAACGATGCTTCAATTGACAACACTCTGGAAGTCATAGAAGAGTTTCAGGCAATAGACGATAGAGTAAAAAAAGTTGATGTTGTTAATAATGAGAGTTTCTGGGGCAACAAAAAGTATGCGCTCACTTTAGGTATTAAAAAAGCTATTAACGATAAACTTATTTTTATTGATGCAGATTGTAAACCGGCTAGTAATAGCTGGCTACAAATAATGGCTGATGGTTTTGCCGAGAACAAAAGTATAATTTTAGGCTATGGAGCTTATGAGAAAAAGAAATACTCCATTCTCAATGCCTTAATTAGATATGAAACTGGTATCACTGCAATACAATATATGAGTTATGCACTACATGGAAATCCATATATGGGTGTAGGTCGCAACCTAGCTTATACTTCAAAACAATTTTATGATGTGAGTGGCTTCATAGATCATATGAAAGTTTTAGGTGGTGACGATGACCTCTTTGTTAATCAAGCAGCTACTAAAGACAATACTACGGTAATTATTGAACCAGATGCCTTCACAATAAGTAAACCTAAAAACACTTGGTCTAATTGGTGGACTCAAAAGCGACGTCACATTAACACCGCATCACATTACAAGGCAAAACATAAATTCTTATTAAGTCTTTACTTTATATCTCAGATAGGCTTTTTAACAGCAGCAATTCTTGGCTTTATCATAGGTATGAATTGGATGTTTATATTGGGATTAGTTCTTTTAAGATATTTAATTGTGTGGCTAGTCATAGGGAAAGGTTTATCTCGCTTTCGCGAAAGCGATATCATACCATTCATTCCATTACTAGAGATAATTTTAATATTTACACAATTGGGACTGTTCCTTGCTAATGCGGGAAAACAACCAAAACGCTGGAAATAGTCAGTTTGACAGATTTTTAACGACTACATCACTGCTCACAGAAGCATTATACCTAAATTTGTAGTATGAATACAGTAAAAGAATCCATCGCTCCACCTGCAAAAGGAAAACCTAAATGGTTGCGCGTTAAACTTCCTGTAGGGAAGAAATATAAAGAATTACGTGGTCTGGTTGATAAATACGACTTGCATACTATATGTACATCTGGTAGCTGTCCTAACATGGGCGAATGCTGGACTGAAGGGACTGCGACCTTTATGATATTGGGTAACACTTGCACAAGATCGTGCGGTTTTTGTGGTGTAAAAACTGGTCGTCCGGACGATATTGATTGGGCAGAACCTGAAAAAGTTGCTCGTTCTATAAAATTAATGGGTATAAAACACGCCGTTGTAACCAGTGTAGACCGCGACGACTTAAAAGATATGGGATCAATCATATGGAAAGAGACAGTCGCTGCGATACGTCGCATGAATCCAGAAACTACTCTAGAAACATTAATTCCAGATTTTCAAGGCAACAAACGCAATATAGATCGTATTGTTGAAGCAAATCCAGAAGTAGTATCACATAACATGGAAACTGTACGACGTTTAACTCGTGAAGTAAGAATCCAGGCTAAATATGATACCAGTCTAGAAGTATTGCGTTATTTAAAAGAGCAAGGAATTAATAGGACTAAGTCTGGTATCATGCTAGGTTTAGGTGAACGTGAAGAGGAAGTTATACAGACTATGCAAGATCTACGAGATAATAATGTAGATGTTGTTACGATAGGTCAATATTTACAGCCTTCTAAAAAACATTTGCCTGTAAAAGAATTCATTACTCCAGAGCAATTTAAAAAATACGAAACAATAGGTCTGGAAATGGGTTTCCGTCATGTGGAAAGTGGCGCTCTAGTTAGAAGTTCTTATAAAGCACATAAACACATCTTATAATCTTTTTTAGATTGTAATATCAAAATAAGTAACTTATTCCATTCAACTTGCACTAATACATCAAACTATATTGATGATGAGCCTAGAAGAAGCACAACTGACTATAAACTCTTATCGAGTATTAACTACTGATCGTAAGTCATTAAAATTACTTGATAAATGGAATGAACTTCTTATAGAAGTTAAGAATCTAGATTTAAAACAAAACGAATTAGACATTCTTAACCAAGAACTAGAAGTTCAATTCTGTCGTATCAATGACTCTAATATCAATAGAAAAGTTATTAAAGAGAGTTTGAAATCTACTCTTCTATTAATGCAAAATATGCTAAGAATTAAAGATTCATATCAGTATACCACTATAGGATGTTTTGCAGGATTATTAGTACCATTAATATCAAACATAAGCATCATATTTGGGTTTTTAATAGGCATGGGAATAGGCTTTATCTTAGATAATTATTTCAATAATACTCAACGCAACATCAAGACCAATCTGCACGACACATGGTAAGAATTAAAGTAGCTATTAATGGGTTTGGTCGCATAGGTCGCACATTTTTAAGAACAGTTTTAGACAACGATGATATCGATGTTGTGGCTATTAATGATCTAGCGCCTACAAATGTGATGGCACATTTATTAAAATATGATTCTATACACGGGACCTTATCACACGATGTAACCTATACTAAGGACTCAATTGTTATAAACGATAAATCGATATTATTTACACATCATAAAAATTTAGAAGATCTTGATTGGACAGGAGTTGATATCGTGATAGAATCTACAGGTAAATTTAAAACGCTAGCGCAACTACAAAAGCATCGTGATGCTGGTGCAAGAAAAGTGATTCTAAGTGCTCCACCAGTTGATGATGATATAAAAACAGTGGTACTAGGTGTTAATGACCATACAATAAATGAAGATGATGTAATATTATCTAATGCAAGTTGCACAACTAACAATGCAGCTCCTTTTATTAAAGTATTAGATGAATTATGCGGAGTTGAACAAGCATATATCACCACGGTACATAGTTACACGTCTGACCAAAGTCTACATGACCAACCGCATAATGATTTAAGACGTGCTAGAGCCGCTGGTCAGTCTATAGTACCTACTACAACTGGTGCCGCAAAGGCACTTACTAAAATTTTCCCACATCTTAGTGAGGTTATAGGTGGCTGTGGCATACGTGTCCCTGTACCCAATGGTAGTTTAACAGACATGACTATCAATGTAAAAAGAGACACTAGCATTGAAGAAGTAAATGCTGCTTTTCTAGCTTTTGCAAATTCAAATCCAAGTACTTTCTCCTATACTGATGTACCATTAGTCTCTATTGACATATCAGGTAGTCCATATTCTTGCATCTTTGATTCACAAATGACATCTGTAATAGGCAAGCTTATCAAAGTGATAGGCTGGTATGATAATGAAAGTGGATACAGCAATAGATTAAAAGACCTTATTTTAAAAATTAGTTCTCTAGACTAAATTTCAATTGCTTATTCTATATCCTGTTAACTACTTGTAATTTCACAGTAAAATGTATTACCTATGTTAAATTGCCAGATACCGTTTCATAGAAAATATCGACGAAATACATAGTTAAGTAGCTAAATCGACAGTTTTTAAGGCTTTTAGCTAGCGTAATTCTATATTTGTTTGTTAGCAAATTAAATAATTGATCTCTCCAATTAATAAAATACTTCTAATATTCGCCATTATTATGGGTGGATTGTGCGTCGCTCAAAGCGATGATGACGTCTCTTTATCCATTAACAGTCAACAGATTGCAGTTGAAGCGATGTTAGAAAAAGCACGTTTAGCACTTCAAAAATCAGACTACGATAAAGCTCAAAACATAGTATCTAGCGCTATAGAAATAGCAAAAGATTCTTCGTTATTTGCAAGCACTCAACTAGTGCAAGCTGAATATCTTCTTATATGTAATCAATTAGACCTTGCGAGAATCAAATTATCTGACATAGAGCAACTGATACAAGATAAGTCAGACAGCCAGATTAGATTATACTTATTAAAATCTGATTTATTTATAAAAAACAAAAAATTCGTTGACGCTGATCAAACCCTTAATAGTGCCAAAATATTAATACAAAACTCTACAAATCAAGAGTTAAGAGCACTGCATTTATTTCTACGAGCTCAACTTAATCTAGAAACAAACAACTTATATGAAACCGTTAATGGTTTTAGAAATGTAATTCCATTACTTCAAAAACAACAATTGTATTTTTATGAATCGCGTGCCACACTAGGTCTGGCCAAAGCTTATTTTGAAAAACAGGAATTAGATGAAGCAAACGCAGCTACAAATGAAGCCATAAGAATTAGTAAAGATTATAGCTTTATATCTACAGAACTAGAAACTTACAGCCTTAAATCCTCTATTGCTCGCGCTCAAGGCGATTACCAGAAAGGTCTAGAATACATGGATCGCTATATAGAATTAAAAGAATCTATTGTTAAAAATGGAGATAGTGGTAATGCTCTTGCCATAAGAAATAAAGAAAATAAAAGTCTTAAGGAAGAACTTGCAAAAAAACAAAAGGATCTAGACAGGCACGATTACACTAATATCTTATTTTTTGTACTTCTTACTTTATTGTCTTTGTTAACCATGTCACTCTTTAAAAACAATAAATTCAGATTAAGAGCTAACAAAACATTAATCGTAAAGAACAAGTCTTTAATAGAAGAGCGCGATAGAGCACAAGATGCTGCAAAGATTAAAGCAGATTTTCTATCTACAATAACTCACGAACTTAGAACACCTATGTATGCGGTGACTGGTCTTACTCATTTATTATTAGAAAACACACCTAGGGCAGATCAAAAAGAACACTTAGAAACATTGCAATCTTCTGGTGAATACCTACTTTCATTGATTGACAACATTCTTAACTTTAATAAATTAGAAGCAAATAAAGTAGAACTAGAATCTATTCCTTTCAGCCTCAAAAAACGCATACAAGACCTTACCACATCATTAGAAAGTCAGTCCAAAGATCGTAATAATAAACTACAATTAGAATTTGATGATGCGATCCCTAGTCGCATCAACGGTGATCCAGTTAAAATCACTCAAATTTTGATTAATCTAATAGGTAACGCTATCAAATTCACTCAAAACGGTAATATATGGATAAGAGCTAATCGCTTAAAACAAGCAGACAACCGTTGTTTAATTAGATTTGAAGTTGAAGATAATGGTAAAGGTATATCTGATGAAAAACAAGTCGCTATTTTTGAAAACTTTGCGCAAGAAGAATCTAGTACAACTAGAGAATACGGAGGAACTGGGCTAGGACTAGCCATAGTAAAGAATCTAGTAGAATTAATGCAAAGTGATATAAAACTAGATAGTAAACTAGGCCGTGGTAGTATATTCTCATTTGACATCTGGTTTGATCTACCTGATTCTAATAAGTTTTATGACGATTATCAACCACTACAACCTATTTCAAAAACACTTACATCTAATCATGAGGAAATAGTTTTCCCTTCTGAACCAGTTGAACCTATAGAAGCTGTAAAATCCAATTCGATAAGTGAAGTACTAACAGAAAAACCACTCGCTCCAGGAGAACACTTAGAGAAAAAAATCTTAGTCGTAGAAGATAATAAAATCAACCAGATGATTACTCGCAAAATTCTTGAAGGAAAAAATTTTAATTGCGACGTCGCAAACCATGGAGCCGAAGCCTTGCAAAAAGTCCAAGAAACAGAGTATGATTTAATTTTGATGGACATACACATGCCTGTAATGGACGGTAAAAAGGCCACGACCGAGATCCGCAAATTAAACAGAGAAATCCCAATAATTGCACTTACGGCAGTCACCTTAAATGATTCTGAAAAAGAACTTTATCAAATAGGTTTTGATGATATTATTCCTAAACCTTTCAAAATGGATGAGTTTTTTGAAAAGATTCAAAAAGCCTTTACTAATTATCAGGTACTATAAATCAGGTGCATCACCTTTAAATTTCACTTTAATAGGTAAATAGTAAACGTTTTGTAATTTCCACTGAGACAATCTAGTAAAATCTTTTTCTGTAGTAACAACGACCTTATGAGACGCTATAGTTTTAATTTCGCTTTCGCGGAAGCGGTGATGATCACTATACTCTATATGATTAACAGTAAAATATTTTTCTAAATGATTGATGAAAGGTGCTGGTTTTGCAATTCCAGTAACCGCTGTGACGCTATTAAATCTCATATGGACTAAAGACATCGATTTACCTGACTGATATATTTTCTCATCATAGACGATGGTAGAAAAATAAACTTTTTGATTACTTAATGGATGTAGGCGCTTGGTAATCAACTTCATTTCTGATTCAGAAATACAGTCAGGACATTTAGTTACAACTATAGTATGTGCTCTATTAGCTCCTTTCCTAGACTCTCTTAAATTACCAGCAGGCAACAAGTAGTCGTTTGAATATAGCTTATCATAACTGGTAAGCAAGATATAATGACTGGCTTTTACATACCGGTGTTGAAAAGCGTCATCTAGTAAAATAACATCTAGTTTGTGATCTTTTAATAACTGCTCTATTCCATTGACACGCTTTTCACAAACAGCGCTAGTAATTATATCTCCATACTTAAGTTTAATCTGTAAGGGCTCATCTCCTACTTGCGCTGCCGTATGATTTTCATTAATTTCAATATAACCTTTGGTATCACGGCCATATCCACGACTTAACACTGCAATACGTTTACCTTGATGATGTTCAATTAGCCACTCAATCATGGGTGTTTTACCAGTGCCACCTGTACTTAAATTACCTACAGCTATAATAGGAATATCAAATGAATGTTGCATAAGATATCCTTTATCAAAAGCCCAATTACGGACTCTTGTAACTCCATCATATAAGACTGAAAACGGAAATAATAATTTTCTAAGCGATTGCATGTTTCAAAAGTAGGTTAATTTTATCTTTAGCTTTTTAAATCACATACATGAAAATCCAAGAAGTTCTATCCTACATTGAACAATTAGCTCCTAGACATTATGCAGAAGATTTTGACAATACAGGCTTGTTAACAGGCAATTCCCAAGAAGAGGTTAAGGGAATATTAGTAACCCTAGATTGCTTAGAAAATGTGATAGATGAAGCTATATTGAAAAAATGTAATTTAATAGTCACCTTCCACCCTATTATTTTCAGTGGGCTTAAAAACTTAAGACCAGATAATTACGTAAAAAAGGCTGTGATAAAAGCCATCAAAAATGACATTGCGATTTATGCAACACACACCGCACTTGATAACGCAAAAAATGGTGTAAGTTATCGTATGGCTCAAGAATTAGGATTGTGCGACATCAAAACATTAATACCTAAAAAAGAGCTTATTAAAAAACTAATCACTTATATACCGCATGATGATTTTGAAACAGTGAAGGAAGAACTGTTTAAAGTAGGTGCTGGACAGTTAGGTAATTATAAAGAATGTAGTTTTACAATCAATGGCACAGGTACTTTTTTAGGTGGTGAGAATAGTAATCCCGCTATCGGTAAAAAAGGAAATCGAACAACCGTTGAAGAAAAGCTTTTATCAATCACATTTTTACCGCATCTAGAATCTCAGCTACTTAAAACACTATTCAAATGTCATCCATATGAAGAAGTCGCTTATGAAATTACCACCTTAAATAATCAATATGATCATATAGGCATGGGCGCGATAGGAGAATTTAAAAAAGATTTAAGCATTAATGAATTTTTAAAACTATCTAAAGAAAGGTTTAAAACAGGTATTGTTAGACATTCTAATTCTAAAGTCAAAAAAATAAAAAGAGTTGCATTATTAGGTGGTTCGGGAGCATTTGGAATTAAAAATGCAATCCAATCGGGTGCAGATGCTTACATAACGGCAGACTTAAAATACCACGACTTTTTTCTAGGTGATTCCATTCTATTGTGTGATGTTGGGCATTTTGAAAGTGAACAGTTTACAAAAAACCTTTTACACGAATATCTTAGCAAAAAATTTAGTAATTTTGCAATCCTTTGTGCAGATGCGCAAACAAACCCTGTAAACTATTATTAAACAGATGGCAAAAAAGACTGAAGCTACTGTAGAAGATAAGCTTAGAGAGCTTTACAATCTACAATTAATCGATTCCAGAATAGATGAGATTCGCAATGTGCGCGGTGAATTACCTCTTGAGGTAAAAGATCTAGAAGATGAAGTGGAAGGATTAAACACACGTGTGGTTAAGCTTAGCGCTAAACTTGAAGAACTGAACGAATCTATCAAGGATAAGAAAAATAGAATTGAAGAATCTAAATCTCTTATCAAAAAGTATACAGAACAACAAAAGAATGTACGCAACAATCGTGAATTCAACTCTCTATCTAAAGAAATCGAATTTCAAGAGTTAGAGATTGAACTTGCAGAAAAGCACATTCGTGAGTTCAAAGCTCAAATAGAGCAGCAAAACGAAGTTGTAAATGCTAGCAAAGAGCGTATGTCACAACGTACTGAGCATTTAAAGCACAAAAAATCTGAGTTAGAAGAAATTCTAAAAGAGACAGAAAAAGAAGAGCAAGCTCTTATGAAAATGTCTCAAGATCATGCAACTACTGTTGAGCCTCGATTGATCAAAGCTTATACACGTATTAGAACTAGTGTACGTAATGGTCTTGCTGTTGTGCCTATTGAGCGTGGTGCCTCTGGAGGTTCTTATTTTACCATACCACCTCAAGTACAAGTGGAGATTGCTAGTCGTAAAAAAATTATTACTGATGAGCACTCAGGACGTATCTTAGTAGATGCTGCTCTTGCAGAAGAGCAAGTTGAAGCTATGGAAAAAGTATTTGCTAAACTGTAACTTCTTAGTAAACTACATAGAAATCCCTTATCTAAGCATAGTTAAGGGATTTTTTATTTAACGAGGTTTTAATATATATACTTTCCTCAAAAGGTAATTTTACTCTTTAAAACATTAAATCATGAAACTAATAAGCACATTAATTTTAATAATTTTAGCTTCTACCTGTAATACACCAGTTGAGAAAAAGACAGATAAAAAAGAAGCTATACCAGTTCAAGTTAATACTCAAGATGGATTAGAGAGAGCTTACTTTTCTAGCGGCTGTTTTTGGTGTGTTGAGGAAATATATGAAAGCGTTGTAGGAGTTCAAGAAGCTATCTCTGGTTATAGCGGCGGCACTACTGAAAATCCTACATATAGAAATCATTCTGACCATGCCGAGGCAAATGAAATTATATATGATCCTAAAATCGTAAGCTTTAAAACATTGGTAGATGTTTATTTTGCCTCTCAAAATATAGAGCAAGTCAATGGTCAAGGTCCAGACATAGGTGAATCGTACCGCAGCATTATTTTCTACCAGAACCAAGAGCAAAAGAAAATAATAGAAGATAAAATTGCCGCATTAACTAATGATGGTTTTAAAGTCGCTGCAGAAGTAAAGGCATTTGAAAAATTCTGGATAGCCGAAGATTATCATCAAGACTATGCAAAATTGCACCCCAACCAAGGCTATATACAAGGCGTATCTATTCCACGGTGGAGAAAATTTGCTTCTAAAATGCCCGATGTAATTAAACCTACGGTAAGTCATTAACAGTTCTAAGGTAAATTGTAGAATACATATTTAGAAATTTAAATTTGTTTCTTAAAAGAATTTATATACATTTACAGTATTATGATAAAAAATAATAATATCAGCTTCAATAATAATTCTTTACTGACGTAAAGTAGTATCTGGTATTTTAAAAAATTCAAAAGGTCTACTTCACAGTAGGCCTTTTTTCATTTAAACAATTTAATTATGTGTGGAATAGTAGGGATGTTTCAGCTGAAGAAAGACAGCCAAGAGCAACGAGAAAAAGTTTTAGAACTTTCAAAAAAATTAAGACATAGAGGACCTGACTGGTCGGGAATCTATTGTGGCGACAATGCCATACTTGCTCATGAACGATTAACCATTGTAGATCCTCAATCTGGAGGTCAACCTTTATATAGTCCAGACGGTAAAATCGTACTTGCCGTTAATGGAGAGATCTATAACCATCAAAAAATACGCGATCATTATAAAGATAGTTATGATTTTAAAACTAAAAGTGACTGTGAGGTCATATTAGCGCTTTATCAAGATAAAGGTGTAGACTTTATGGATGAGCTTACAGGAATGTACGGCTTTGCACTTTATGACAGTGAAAAAGATGTTTTCCTTTGTGCAAGGGACCATCAGGGAATTATTCCTCTTTACTACGGTACAGATGAACTTGGGCAATTCTATGTTGCAAGTGAGCTTAAAGCTTTAGAAGGAACTTGTAATCAAATCAATCCATTTCCTCCAGGGCACTATTATTATAGTAAGGATAATAGTTTTACAAAGTGGTATGATCGCGAGTGGAAAAATTATGATGCCGTAAAAGGCAATACAAGCTCTGTCGCAGATCTTAAAAAAGCCATGGAAGATTCTGTTCATAGACATTTAATGAGTGACGTACCCTATGGAGTATTGCTATCTGGTGGATTAGATAGCTCTATAGTTAGTGCAGTTGCAAAAAAATATGCTGCAAAACGTATAGAAACTGGTGATAACAGTGATGCTTGGTGGCCGCAACTTCACTCGTTTGCTATAGGTTTAGAAGGATCACCAGATCTAGCAGCTGCACAAAAAGTTGCTGATCATATAGGAACTGTACACCACAGTGTAAATTTTACAATTCAAGAAGGATTAGACGCCATTAAGGATGTGGTATATTTCTTAGAGACCTATGACGTAACAACCATTAGAGCTTCAACTCCTATGTATTTACTAGCTAGGGTCATAAAATCTATGGGTATCAAAATGGTACTTTCTGGAGAAGGTAGTGATGAAATTTTTGGTGGATATTTATACTTTCACAAAGCACCTAATGCCGAGGAGTTTCATAAAGAAACAGTTCGTAAACTTGACACATTACATCTTTATGACAACTTAAGAGCAAATAAATCGCTGGCTGCATGGGGAATAGAAGGTCGTGTACCTTTTCTTGATAAAGAATTTATTGATGTTGCAATGCGACTTAATCCCCAAGACAAAATGTGTGGTGGTGGCAAAATGGAAAAGCACATACTTAGAGAAGCTTTTGAGGATTATTTACCTGAAAGTGTCGCATGGCGTCAAAAAGAACAATTTAGCGATGGTGTAGGCTACAGCTGGATAGACACCTTAAAAGAAGTCGTAAACGACGTTGTTACTGATGAGATGATGGAAGCAGCTCCATATAAATACAAAATCAATCCACCACAAAATAAAGAAGAGTATTACTACCGCAGTATTTTTAGTGAACACTTCCCTAGTGATACGGCCGCAAATTGTGTCCCTTCTTTAAAATCTGTAGCCTGTTCAACACCGGTTGCACTGGAATGGGATGAGGCATTTAAAAACATGAATGACCCATCTGGACGTGCTGTAAGCGGTGTACATGATGAAGGTTATTAAAAAAATGTTAGATACTTGTAGGATTTAAAATGCCTACTTACATTTACAACTTCTATGAGAAACGCAAATCATACTTGGTGGTGGAATTATACAGCTCAACAGCCGTAAAGTCACCCGTATGTTTATATAACTAAAGGTCTGCTTAACGGCAGACCTTTTTCTTTTACCCATTTTTAGAAGTCATAATGCAAAAACATAAAGCAACTACCACACAAGAATCTATTCTAGCAGACATGCTTACTCCTGTAGCCATATACATGCGATTGCGTGATAAATATCCTGGTAGTATCTTACTAGAAAGTAACGAGTATGGAGAACGCAGTAATAGCTATTCTTTTATTTGCTGTAATCCAGTAGCTCAATTTTCAGTCACAAATTCTAGTATAGATAGCCAGTTTCCAGATGGCACTTTTCAACAATCATCTTATGATTCAGGCTATGATTTAGCAGCTGGACTTACACAATTTAAGGATTCATTCTCTCATACACTCTCAGATTTACCATTTCCTAATCACGGCCTCTTCGGTTATTTAGGATATGATGCTGTGCAGTTATTTGAGTCATTAGAGTTTCGCTTTCGCGAAAGCGAAAACAACATACCTCTTGCCCATTATCAAGTATTTCAAAATGTAATGGTATTTGATCATTACCACAACCAACTACATATTTTTGAACATCTTTATGATGGTAAGAATTCTAAAATGAATGAACTGCTTAGTGTCATCAAACATAAAGATGTTGCGCAGTATAGTTTTAATACTACTGGCGCCGAAACATCAGAAATGAATGATGATGCCTTTAAAAATTTAATTGAAAAAGGAAAAGAACATTGTCGACGTGGTGATGTATTTCAAATTGTATTATCTCGTAAATTTTCTCAAGATTTTCAAGGAGATGATTTCAACGTATACCGTGAATTAAGAGCCATTAATCCTAGTCCATATTTATTCTATTTTGACTACGGTAATTATAGAATATTTGGATCTTCACCTGAAGCTCAATTAATTATTAAAGAAAATCATGCCAGCATTCAACCTATTGCCGGAACTTATAAAAGAACAGGTAATGACAGTGCCGATCTAAAAGCCGCCGAGGAATTGAAAAAAGACCCTAAAGAAACTGCAGAACATGTAATGTTAGTTGATCTAGCGCGCAATGATCTAAGCAGACACGCAAGAGATGTTTCTGTTACTGATTATCAAAATATTCATTTCTACTCTCATGTTATACACATGGTTAGTAAAGTTACAGGATTAATTAACGAAGAAGATAAAATACGTTTAATAGGTGATACCTTTCCAGCTGGCACCTTGAGTGGCGCTCCTAAATATAAGGCCATGCAACTCATTGATCAATATGAATCATCTAGTCGCAGTTTTTATGGTGGAGCCATAGGATACCTAGGATTTGATGGTAATTTTAATCATGCCATTATAATACGCAGTATTTTATCACAAGGAAAGACTCTTAACTTTAGAGCTGGAGCAGGTGTAGTTGTACACAGTAATATTGATGACGAGACACAAGAAGTATATAATAAAACTAACGCCTTGCGGAAGGCCATTAATCAAGCAACTCAAAACCATTCTATAAAATGAGAACAAAAACATTAAAATTTTTATCAAGCTTAATCCTCGCTGTAATTTTTATTTCTTGTGATTCAAACGATGTTATTTATGAAGCCTCACCATCAACAAAGAATTTAAAATTAAACGTTACTGATGCTATTGATTTTAAAACAAATCATAAAAACATCAATGATTATCTAACATCATCAGAGGCTTATAACGCTACGGCTGTTCAATATCGTTTGGGAAGTACTATAGGATTTAAGGAACTATATTTTATCAAACCTATGATGAAAAATTTCAAAGCAGAAGAAGGTATGAGGACAGTACTAACTTTAAGAAGTTATAACCATTCAAATGCCTTAATTGACGAATTAGTTTTATCTAGAACTGATAATGACACTATTTTTTCAGGTAAAGTTTTTAAAGACCTCACTATTGAAAAAATGGTGAATCAAAATAAAACAAGGTATTCTATTGACTCAAAAGGTAAATTTCAAATTATTAAATAATGAAAAGCATTCTTATCATAGATAATTACGACTCTTTTACCTTCAATCTAGTTCACTATTTAGAAGATTTAGATGTAAATGTCACCGTAGTACGTAACGATAAAATAACACCAGAAGAGTGTGTTAATTATGATGCTATCGTACTATCTCCAGGACCAGGAATACCAAGTGAAGCTGGTAATCTTATACCCATCATTGATTTTTTAAAAGATAAAAAGCCGCTACTAGGAATATGTTTAGGACATCAGGCCATTACTGAAGTCTTTGGTGGAGAAATTATTAACCTTGATAAGGTATATCATGGGATTTCAACACAAATGACACACACGGGTAATGAGCTTTTTGAAAACATTGACACTAATTTTGAGGCTGGACGTTACCATTCATGGGCTGCTCAAGCCAGTAGTTTTCCAGATGTTTTAGAAATAACTGCAACTGATGAAAATGGTCAAATTATGGCTTTAAAACATAAAGAACTACCTATTTACGGACTACAATTTCATCCAGAAAGTATCATGACTCCGCAGGGAAAAACGATGCTCAAGAACTTTATAGACACCTTATAGCATGAAAGAAATTCTAAATGAATTATTTAATCATGGCACGCTTTCGCGACAAGCGGCATACGATATCCTTACTGCTATCACAAGTGGTGCTGTAAATGATGCGCAAATTGCTGCCTTCTTAACTGTTTATGGCATGCGCAGCATCACCGTAGAAGAATTAGCAGGCTTTAGAGATGCCATGTTAGAACAAGCAAATCTTATAGACCTTTCAGAATTCAATCCTATAGATTTATGTGGTACTGGTGGTGACGGAAAAGACACTTTTAACATCAGTACTTTAGCGAGTTTTGTAACCGCTGGAGCTGGTGTACCAGTTGCAAAACACGGTAACTATGGAGTCAGTTCTGTAAGTGGTTCTTCTAACGTTATGGAACATCTAGGATTTGTATTTACAAATGATCATGAAGTTTTAAGAAAACAAATAACTGAGGCTAACATCACTTTCTTACATGCACCTTTATTTCATCCTGCGATGAAGGCAGTGGCACCCATAAGAAAGCAATTAGGGGTAAAAACCTTCTTTAATATGTTAGGCCCATTAGTAAATCCAGCCAAACCTAAATTACAAAGTGTAGGCGTTTTTAATTTACAACTAGCTCGTAATTACGAGTATCTTTTTCAATCAGAGACTGATAAAAAATATGCCATATTACATGCGCATGAAGGTTATGATGAAGTAAGCTTGACAGGTAAAGTACGCTTGGCTAGAAATAATGGAGTTAGCGATCTATCGGCTAGTGATTTTGATATGATACCTCTTAAACAATCAGATATTTATGGCGGTGATACCGTAGAAGATGCTGCGTTGATTTTTATGAAAGTACTTGAAAATAAAGCGACCGATGCACAAAAGAATGTAGTTATAGCAAATGCAGCAACCGCAATAGCCGTTGCAAAAAGCATTTCTATTAAAGAAGCAGTAGTTGTAGCTAGAGAATCATTAGAATCCGGAAAAGCCTTAAAAAGCTTTCAGAAACTTATGGAGCTTAAAGTTTAGAACTACAATCCATTCATAATTTAATTTAGAGTTCAATTTTACTTCTCATGGAAGATATTCTTAAGAAAATAACCAATCAAACTGCTCAAGACTTAAAAGTTAGAAAAAATAAAACATCTCTTTCTCAATTAAGAGAGATGCCATTCTATTCTAGACAAGCTTTTTCATTACATAATGGTTTAAAGAATGGCAGCGGTATTATTGCCGAGCATAAAAGACAAAGTCCTAGTAAAGGCTCTTTCAATTGCCCAGCGAGCATACAAGAAGTCGTTAAAGGATACGAAAAAGCTGGTGCGAGCGCAATTAGTTGTTTAACAGACCAGCCTTTTTTCGGTGGAACCCTACAAGATTTACTTGAAACAAGATCAGAAGTTAATATACCTATCCTGCGCAAGGATTTCATGATTGACTTATATCAAATTCATGAAGCCAAAGCCTATGGAGCAGATGCTATCCTACTTATCGCAGCATGTTTGAATAATGAAGAATTAAAAACCATGTCTTTAGAGGCGATGAATTTAGGTCTTGAAATTCTTTTTGAAGTCCATGATCTAGATGAGTTAAACCGTATTAAAGAAGTAACCGCTTCTTTTAATTCCTCAAAATTTATCATAGGCGTAAACAATAGAGATTTAAAGAGGTTTAAAACTGATATTCAAAACAGTAAAGACCTTTTACCGCATTTTCCAGAAGGCGTTCTTGCTATATCAGAAAGCGGTATTTCTAATCCAGAAACAGTTAAAGAACTTAAAGAGCTGGGCTTTCAAGGATTTTTAATAGGTGAAAACTTTATGAAAACGGACTTACCAGGAGCAAGTTGCGAGCAATTTATAAAAGCTATAAAATCATGATGATTAAAGTGTGCGGCATGCGCGACATCCACAATATCAACCAGCTACAAGAATTGGACATCGATTTCATGGGAATTATACGTTACTCAAAGTCTAAGCGGTTTGTAGACAATTCTCAAAAGCAAGAAGTAGCACAACAAACCATGAATAAAGGCACTGTAGGTGTGTATGTGAATGAAACTGTTGACAATATTTTAAAAGACATTATACCATTACAACTAGATGTGGTTCAACTACATGGTGATGAGAATCCCGCTTTCGCGAAAGCGTTACTAGAAATAGACATCAAGATATTTAAAGCATTTCAAATCACCGAAGACTTTAATTTTGATACCTTAAAAGAATGGGAAAAGCTTGCATCGCAATATGTCGGCAAACTTTTTTTCGTATTTGATACTGCTACACCTAATTATGGTGGTAGTGGCAAGAAATTTAACTGGTCTATTCTCGACTCTTATAAGGGAGAAGTTCCGTTTTTATTAAGTGGTGGCATTTCAAAAAATGATGTCACCATGATAAAAGAATTTAAACACAACATGTTTTTAGGCATTGATCTTAATTCAAAATTTGAGACAGAGCCTGGTGTTAAAAACATAGAAGAAATAAAAACATTCATAGAAAAATTAAGAAAATGAGCTATCAAGTAGATGAAAAAGGATTTTATGGAGAATTCGGTGGTGCATTCATTCCAGAATTGCTCTATCCTAACATTGAAGAACTTCAAGAAAACTATCTTGAGATAGAAAAATCTCCAGAGTTTCAAGAAGAGTTTCATCAATTGCTTAAGGATTATGTAGGTCGCCCTACTCCTCTGTTTTTGGCAAAAAGGTTATCAGCAAAATATGGAGCAGAAATCTGGTTGAAACGTGAAGACCTATGTCATACTGGCGCTCATAAAGTAAATAACACCATCGGACAGATTTTACTTGCCGAAAAGCTAGGTAAAAAAAGAATTATTGCAGAGACTGGTGCAGGACAGCATGGTGTTGCAACAGCCACTGTTTGTGCACTAAAAGGACTAGAATGTATCGTTTACATGGGTGAAAAAGATATTGAACGTCAAGCTCCTAATGTAGCACGTATGAAAATGCTAGGTGCTACAGTACGTCCAGCAACTAGTGGTTCTAAAACATTAAAAGATGCTACCAATGAGGCCATGCGCGACTGGATCAATAATCCAGAAGATACTCATTACATTATAGGTTCTGTAGTTGGACCTCATCCTTATCCAGACATGGTAGCAAGATATCAATCTGTGATTTCTGAAGAGATCAAGAAGCAAATGGATGGTTTACCAGATTATGTGATTGCTTGTGTAGGTGGTGGATCTAATGCCATGGGTGCTTTTTATCACTTTTTAGATGATAAAGAAGTAAAATTAATAGGTGTAGAAGCGGCTGGTTTAGGTATAGATACTGATAAGACTGCAGCTACATTAACTCTAGGAACTCCAGGTGTTTTACACGCAAGTCGTTCTATAATGATGCAAGATAAAGATGGACAGGTTGTAGAACCTCATAGTATTTCGGCAGGACTAGATTATCCTGGAATCGGACCAGCACATGCATGGTTAAAAGTGTCAGATCGAGCACAGTATATGGCTGTTACAGATGCTGCTGCATTAGAAGCAGCTGTAGAATGTAGTCGCCTTGAAGGTATTATTCCTGCACTAGAAACAGCACATGCTTTTTCAGTTTTAAAAGATCTGGATCTAAAACCTACAGATCGTGTTGTGATCAATCTATCTGGTCGCGGTGATAAGGACATGAATACATATATGGAGGAATTAAAACTAGTTTAAAATTAAAATAACATAAGGAGCAACGCGAGTCTGATAAGGTTTCCCCATTGGGGGAAATGTCCGCAGGACAATGGGGCTTGTATAAATCAGTCGCAGGTGATAATCTTAAAAGAGATTCCTGCCTGCGCAGGAATGATATGAACAACAAACTCACAGAACTACTTAAAAACAAGCCTCAAAACTTGTTGAATATATTCTTTACCGCTGGATATCCACAACTAGAAGATACCACTACTCTACTCACGGCTTTAGAAAATGCAAAAGTCGATTTAGTAGAAATAGGAATTCCATTCAGTGATCCGCTAGCAGATGGGCCTACTATTCAAGAAAGCAGCAAAATTGCTTTAGAGAATGGAATGTCTATTGAAAAGTTATTTTCTCAATTAAAAAATCATACGCCTAAGGTTCCTGTTTTATTGATGGGATATTTGAATCCTGTGATGCAATATGGATTAGAGAATTTTTGTAAAAAATGTCAAGAAGTAGGCGTTGATGGACTAATAGTTCCAGACTTACCTATGTATGTATATCAAACTGAATTTAAACAGATCTTTGAGAAATATAACATCAGTAATATATTCTTAGTAACACCACAGACTTCAGAAAAACGTATTAGAGAAATCGACGAAAACTCTAACGGTTTTATATATGCAGTTAGCTCGGCTAGTACTACAGGATCTAAAGCAGATTTCTCTGCAGCAGCAGATTACTTAGGTAAACTGAAAGACATGAAATTAAAAACTCCTATTCTAACTGGCTTCAATATTAAAAATGAACAGAATTTTAAAGATGCTTGTAAGTATGTTAATGGTGCGATTATAGGTAGTGAATTTATCAGACAAATAACTGATGTAGATGACATTGCAAATGCAACTGCAAACTTTGTAGCAAGTATTAAACAATAACAGAGGAAAAGACTAAACAAGTAAGTACAGAATTTTAAAATAAAGTTAAATCCTATTAATAAAGTAGGATTAATTTTCAGCATTCAATTTTCAGACTTATGTTTGCACCACAATGAAAGCACAAAACGTACATCATCATCATTTTTTCACTTACCGTCAGGCGAGCTAAAAATGTATTGATGTAACTCAAACATATTTTAAAAACCGTCTGTTTCAGGCGGTTTTTTTTGTTTGTAATTCCCACGAAAGTGGGAATCTCTGACCCAAAAAGCGCATGCAAATGGATTCAGACATAAATAACAACAATGAACAAGGACACAAATTCAAACGAAGTGAATAACAAGAAACAGATACCTGCCTTCGCAGGTATTCGCATAGCTGTACAAAAATCAGGAAGATTATCAGATAAATCTTTGCAACTCTTAAAGGATTGCGGAATCAAATTTGACAATGGTGGTCGTAAATTATCCACTCAAGCAAAAAACTTTCCTATGGAAATTCTTTTCCTAAGAGATGATGATATACCACAATACGTTGCAAATGGCGTTGCAGACCTTGGTATTCTAGGACTTAATGAAGTAGAAGAAAAAGACCAAGAAGTAGACGTGATCAAGCAACTAGGTTTTGCAGGTTGTCGTTTAAGCCTTGCTGTTCAAAAAGATGTTAATTATACAGGACTAGAATGGTTCAATGGTAAAAAGGTAGCTAGTAGTTATACCACTATCGTTAAAAAATTCTTTGCAGATAAAGGTATTAATGCTACTACTGAAGAAATAGGTGGATCTGTAGAGATTGCTCCAGGAATAGGCCTAGCAGAAGGTATTTGTGACATCGTCTCTACCGGTTCAACTCTTATTATGAATGGCCTTAAAGAAGTAGAAACGGTAATGTATAGTGAAGCCGTTTTAATTTCTAATCCCAACTTAAGCGTAGAGAAGAAAGAAATACTTGACAAGCTAACTTTCAGAATCGATGCGGTACAAAATGCACAAAAAAGCAAATACATCTTATTGAATGCACCTAATGATAAGATTGAAGAAATATCTGCCTTGTTACCTGGTATGAAGAGCCCAACCGTTTTACCACTAGCTGAAAATGGTTGGTCCAGCCTACACTCTGTAATCGAAGAAAATGATTTCTGGAATGTCATCGACCAATTAAAAGATGCTGGTGCACAAGGCATTTTAGTGAGTCCAATTGAAAAATTGATCGCATAATGAAAATCATTTCTAATCCAGATTATTCTCAACAACAAGAATTGCTAGAACGTCCTCAACAAGAACGTGCTAATGTAGAAACTGCTGTAAATGATATTATACAGCTAGTTAAGGAAAATGGTGATCAAGCCTTATTTGCTTTTGCAGAAAAATTTGATAAGGCAAAATTAGACACTCTTAGAGTTACAGAAAAAGAGATTGAACAGGCATCTACACTTATTTCTCCTGAATTAAAAGCAGCAATACAAACTGCTTATCAAAACATTTACAAATTCCATGAGGCTTGTTACACTCAAGATTATCCTGTAATAGAAACCATGCCTGGGATGACTTGCTGGAGAAAATCTTTACCTATCCAAAAAGTAGGTCTATATATTCCCGGTGGCTCTGCTCCTCTTTTTTCTACAGTATTAATGCTCGCTATTCCGGCAAAGATTGCTGACAACAAACGTGTCGTTCTTTGTAGTCCTACAGACTCAAATGGAGATATTAATCCAGCGGTATTGTACACGGCAAGTCTTTGTGGAGTTACTGAAATCTACAAGGCTGGAGGCGCTCAAGCTATCGCTGCCATGACTTATGGTACAGAAAGTATTCCTGCCGTAGATAAAATCTTCGGACCTGGAAATGCCTTTGTGACTAGGGCTAAAGAATTAGCACAACAGCAAGGTGTCGCCATTGACATGCCTGCTGGACCGTCAGAAGTTTTAGTTATTGCAGACCAAAAAGCAAACCCAGTATTTGTAGCAGCAGATTTACTCGCACAAGCAGAACATGGTCCAGACTCTCAAGTAATCTTACTCACAGATTCTATTACTCTAGCCGAGGCTGTAAATGAGCAATTAACTATTCAATTAAGCACGCTTTCGCGAAAGCAAACTGCAGAAAAGGCTATTGAAAACAGTAAAACTATTGTTCTAGAAAACATAGCAGAATGTATCAAATGGTCGGATGCATATGCACCAGAACACTTGATCATAAATACAGAAAATGCTGATGAAGTTGCAGAGCAAATTCAAGTTGCTGGATCTATTTTTATAGGTTCATATACTTGCGAGAGTTTAGGTGATTATGCTAGTGGTACTAACCACACCCTACCTACCTATGGATATGCACGTAATTATAGTGGAGTATCTGTAGATAGTTTTGTAAATAAAGTGACCTATCAAAAAGCAACACCACAAGGGTTGAAAAACCTAGGGCCAGCCGTTGAAATAATGGCTACTGCCGAAGGATTAGATGCGCACAAAAATGCGGTGAGTGTACGATTAAATAGCATAAAAGCCAACCCTAAATCCCTTCCAGAGGAAGGGACTTTTAAAGGACGTCAAAAATACTCGTACGAAACTGCTCGCAAATCAATTTACGGTACATTAAAAGAAAGAGCCTCTCAAATGCGTAAAAACCCAACTGAAACTGAAGCGTTGGTTTGGGAAGAATTGAGAAATAAAAAATTAGACATTAAATTTAGAAGACAGCACATCATTGATAAATATATAGTTGATTTTGCATCTGTTGAAAAACGTCTAATCGTAGAGATAGATGGAGACATACATTTAAATCAAATTGAAGAGGACAGATTAAGACAAGATTTTTTAGAATCACAAGGTTTTAAAGTCATAAGGTTTTCAAATGACAATGTACTAAACGACTTAGAATCAGTAATTGAAACAATAAAAAACACGAGCACAGCGAGACCCAATTAGTTTCCCTTTTGGGGAAATGTCCGCAGGACAATGGGGCTTAAACGAAATAAACATGGAATTTAACTTAGAAAACATAGTCCGCAAGAACATCTGGAATTTGAAGCCTTATTCTAGTGCGCGCAGTGAATTTGATTTGTACGGTAGCGATAAAAATGAGCTAACTTTACTAGACGCAAATGAAAATCCTAAAGGCGATTTAAACCGTTATCCAGACCCATTACAGTCTGCGATAAAAGAAGAACTCGCAAAACAAAAGGACATTTCACCAGACCAAATATTTGTAGGTAATGGTAGTGATGAGGCTATTGATTTGCTATATCGCATTTTCTGTGAACCTGGAAAAGACACAGTAATTACTTGTCCACCTACTTATGGAATGTATGAAGTTAGTGCAGCGATTAATGACGTTAGTGTTTTAAAAGTGCCATTGAACAAAGATTTTTCATTAGATCTTGATGAAATTTTAAAAAGTTCCGCTTTCGCGAAAGCAAAACTATTATGGATATGTTCTCCTAATAATCCTACTGGAAACGTATTGCTCAAAGCCGATTTTAAACACGACTGGCAAGCACAAAATTACACTCGTGGCGGGATGATGGATATGCCATTTGCTCCAGAATTTGAAGCAGAAATGCTAGAAAACCAAAGACAATTAGATAAATTGTTCGGTAGTTTTAATGGTATTATCGTGGTAGATGAGGCTTATCAAGATTTTACAGAGAACATGAGTTTTATAAAACGACTAGAAGATTATCCTAATCTTGTGGTGTTACAAACCATGTCTAAGGCTCATGGAATGGCTGGCGCTCGAGTAGGATTTGCCTTTTCTTCTCCAGAAATTATTGAATTATTCAATAGAACAAAGCCACCATATAATGTGAACGAATTGTCTCAAAAAGCAGTTCTAGAGGCTTTACAAGACGAAGAAAAAACAAAAAGTGAAATACAAGAAATTATCAATAACAGAGATTTTCTTGTGGAGCATTTAAACAGTTTTGACTTCATAAAAGAAGTTTATCCTAGTGAGGCAAATTTTGTACTTGCCAAAGTAGATAACGCTACGCAAGTTTATAATTACCTACGTGATAAAGGAATTATTATACGTAATCGCAGCAGTCAGATTGAAGATACCTTACGATTTACCGTTGGGACAATGATGGAATGTAAAGCGGTGATTACAGCGTTAAGAGAAATTAAAGAGATTTAGATTAATTAAAACCGAAGCCGTTCTGCAACGGCTTGACCTATGAAAAAAGTATTATTTATAGATCGCGATGGTACCATCGTAAAAGAGCCACCAGTAGATTATCAACTGGATAGTTATGAAAAGTTGGAATTCTTGCCTATGGCGATTACTCAGCTACATCGCATCGCTCGAGAGCTGGATTATGAACTAGTTATGGTGACTAATCAAGACGGATTAGGAACAGATAGTTTTCCAGAAAACACCTTCTGGCCAGTGCATAACTTAATGATGAATGTTCTAGAAAATGAAGGTATTCACTTCAGCGAGGTTTTAATCGATCGTTCTTTTCCTGAGCAAAATGCACCTACTCGTAAACCACAAACTGGTTTATTGACGCATTATATAAAAGGTAATTACGACCTTGAGAATAGTTTTGTAATAGGTGATCGCAATAGCGATATGCAACTGGCTAAGAATTTAGGCTGTAAAGGAATACAGCTACCTAGTATTACTGACGACTCTACTTTTGAAGATGAACTAGTTGTTCTTAAAACGGATTCTTGGAAAGATATTTTTGAATTTTTAAAAGGACAACCTCGCAAGGTCACGGTAAGTCGTAAAACAAATGAAACCGATATCAACATCGTTTTAAACCTTGATGGATCTGGAAACGGAAAAATAGACACCGGTTTAAAGTTCTACGATCACATGCTAGAGCAGTTACAACGTCACGGCTCATTAGATCTAGATATTAAGGTAAATGGCGATCTAGAAATAGATGAACATCACACTATTGAAGATACGGCGATTGCTTTAGGTGACGCTTTCGCGAAAGCGTTATCCTCAAAAAAAGGAATCAATAGATATGGCTTCTTGCTACCAATGGACGACTCGTTAGCACAAGTAGGAATAGACTTCGGTGGTAGACCATGGATCGTTTGGGAAGCAGATTTTAAACGTGAATATGTGGGCGATATGCCTACAGAATTGTTCTTTCACTTCTTTAAATCATTCAGCGATGCGGCAAAATGCAACCTGAACATGAAAGTAGAAGGCGATAACGAACACCACAAAATAGAAAGTTTATTTAAAGCGTTTGCAAAAGCGATAAAAATGGCGGTAAAACAAACTGGTGATGGTAAATTACCGAGTACAAAAGGAACTTTATGATTGCCATTGTAAAATATAACGCAGGTAATATAGGAAGCGTCACTAACGCGCTCAACAGACTAGGAATAGAAAATAAAGTTACTGACGATCCTGAAGAATTAAAGGCGGCAGACAAAGTTATTTTCCCTGGTGTAGGTGAAGCTGGTACCGCGATGAATTATTTGCGTGAACGTGGACTAGATCAAGTCATAAAAGAATTAAAACAGCCTGTACTAGGAATATGCCTAGGAATGCAACTCATGTGCAGTCACAGTGAAGAAGGTGATACAGAATGTCTAGGGATTTTTGACACTACCGTAAAGAAATTTCCGGCTACTGCAGGAATGAAAGTGCCTCACATGGGATGGAATAGTTTAAATACTGTGGTTGTTAATCAACAATCTTCCATCTTGCAAGGCTTACAACCAGCAGCAGATGTTTATTATGTACACTCGTACTATGCTGAAGTTTGTAAGGATACAGTTGCGGCTTGTGATTATATTTTACCTTTCAGTAGTGTGTTGCAAAAAGACAATTTTTATGCTACGCAATTTCATCCTGAGAAAAGTGCTGGAATAGGTGAGCAGATATTAAAGAACTTTATAGAATTATAGTATGCGTATTATACCAGCAATAGACATTATAGACGGTAAATGTGTGCGTCTATCACAAGGCGATTACAACCAGAAAACGGTTTATAATGAAGACCCACTAGAAGTTGCAAAAGAATTTGAAGCAAATGGAATAAAGCACTTGCATCTGGTTGATCTAGATGGAGCAAAAAGCAGCCACGTCGTGAACTGGAAAGTGCTGGAGCGCATCGCTGGACAGACTGGTTTGCATGTAGATTTTGGCGGTGGTGTGAAAACGGACGAAGATATTAAAGTTGTTTTTGAAAGTGGTGCAAAACAAGTTACCGGTGGTAGTATTGCTGTGAAGGATGCTGCAACCTTTGAAGGTTGGATTTCGACATATGGAACAGATAAGATTATCTTAGGAGCAGATGCTAAGGATGGAATAATCGCCACACATGGCTGGTTAGAAAGTAGCGAGTTAGAAGTGGTAGAATTCATCAAAGAGTGGAATAAAAAAGGAATTGAATATGTAATTTGTACCGATATTGCAAAAGACGGTATGCTTGCTGGAACTAGTAATGAGTTATATGAGCAGATTCTTAAAACGGCACCAGTTAAGTTAATAGCTAGTGGTGGTGTTGCTGTGGTAGAAGATTTATATCGCTTGCGCGAAATGAATTGTGAAGGAGCCATAGTAGGAAAAGCATTTTATGAAGGTAGAATTACATTTAAGCAATTAAGAGAATTTGTATAGTGAACGATTAACATATCAGCTTTTAGAGGCCAGCGATTTAAACGAATTGCATGAATTAAATTTAATACCTGAGGTTGATGAATTCAATACTATGGGAATACCTGACAGTATTCAAGTAACTAAAGATTTACTAGATGCAAAAATCAAAGATCATCAACAAGAAAATATTAGTAAACTCACCTACTCTATTCGTTTAAAAAATGGCAATGATTTTATAGGGATTTGCGGAATATTATTCGGTCAACCTAAATATAAGAAAGCAGAGTTATGGATGAAGTTTAATCCTAAATTCTGGAATCAAGGCTATGCCACAGAAGCGATAACTCGATTATTAAAATCTTGTTTTAAAGAACACCAACTTCATAGAGTTGAGGCTGGATGTGCTGTTGAAAATCATGCTTCAAAGAGAGTACTGGAAAAGTGTGGTTTTATAGTAGAAGGAATCCAGAGAAAGAACTTACCCTTAAAAACAGGATGGAGCGATAACTATGAGTTTGGCTTATTAGTAGAAGAATGGAACAAATAATTCCTGTGAAAACAGGAATCTGGCTAGATAATGAACTGGCTTTTAATGTAAATACAAACCGGTTCCGCTATGCAGCGGAATGACAAATAAACCAGTCGAAGGTGTTGGACTCATAGAGATCTCCGCCTGCGCAGAGAATTATGCTAAAAAAAAGAATAATACCATGCCTTGATATCAAGGATGGACGTACGGTAAAAGGAATCAACTTTGTTGGATTGCGAGATGCTGGTGATCCAGTAGAACTTGCAAAGCAATATGCTGAGCAAGGTGCTGACGAGTTGTGTTTTTTAGACATCACCGCAACGATAGAAAAACGTGACACTTTAGTACCATTAGTGCGTGAAATAGCTGCCGTTTTAAACATACCATTTACAGTAGGTGGCGGAATTAACGACGTAGCTCTTGCCAAAGAAATCATCAAAGCTGGTGCTGATAAAATTGCTATCAATAGCGCTGCCGTAAAAAGACCAGAACTAATTAGTGAACTCGCTGCAGAGTTGGGAAGTCAGTGTGTGGTGGTTGCGGTGGATACCAAGCATTCCCACGAAAATGGGAATCTAGCTGATTCAAAAAACAATCCTAGCGAGTCAACACCATCAGATTTCCGCCTGCGCGGAAATAAAGTCTATGTAGCCGGTGGACGTGTAGAGACAGAACTAGAAACTATTTCTTGGTGTCAAGAAATTGAACGATTAGGTGCTGGAGAAATCTTGTTAACGAGTATGGATCACGATGGCACAAAGAATGGTTTTGCTCTAGAACTTACAGATGCCATATCTAGAAAATTAAGTACTCCTATTATTGCATCTGGTGGTGGTGGAACTAGTGCTCATTTTGAAGAACTATTTAAAGACACAGAAGCAAGTGCTGGACTTGCAGCGAGCATCTTTCACTTTGGAGAATTACCAGTTCCTGAATTGAAAAAACAACTGAATGCGGCTGGAGTTGCAATGAGAATTCCTGCGAACGCAGGAATCTAATTGGTTAGTGACTGGCATGACGATTAAAATTAAATATTTCCGCCTGCGCGGAAAATAAAAGCGAAGCCGTCCTGCGACGGCTTGACATTAAAAATGATTGCGGTGGGGAAATGAAGATTTCCGCCTGCGCGGAAATTATAGATATGAAACTAGACTGGAATAAAGGAGAAAACGGCTTATTACCTGTAATTGTACAAGATGCAACGAGCAAAGAGGTTCTAATGCTAGGCTACATGAATGAAGAAGCTTTTGAAAAAACAAAAGCAGAAAATAGAGTGACTTTTTTCTCACGTAGCAAACAACGTCTTTGGACTAAAGGAGAATCTTCTAATAATTTTCTGGATGTGGTAGCTATAAAAATCGATTGTGATCAAGATACTATTCTTATAAAAGCAAATGCACATGGTCCTACTTGTCATACGGGAACGGTAAGTTGTTTTGATGATGGTGATGAATCTCGCTTTCGCGAAAGCGAGAACAATTTCACTATAAACGATCTTGAAAAAACTATCCACCAGCGTATTGACGATCAAGTAGAAGGCTCTTACACTTACTCTTTGATTCAAAAAGGAATTAATAAAGTTGCTCAAAAGGTAGGTGAAGAAGCTGTTGAAACAGTGATCGATGCGATTAACGGTAAAGAAGAAGATTTTATTTATGAAGCTGGTGATCTTATGTATCACTATCTGGTTTTATTAAAAGCAAAAGGATTATCTCTTGCAGATATTGAGAAAGAGCTCGCTAAAAGACATCAACAGTGATATAAAGAATCATCTTTAATTTTAAAAAACGGTGTTATCTTCTTGATGCATAGCACCGCTTTTTTATGGTTGTAGAAATTCTAAATAAATTCTAATTAACGACCATTTAACCTTATTCTGCTGGCCTCATATTATCTTTAAAAGAAAAAGATATGAGTACTAGACAACCACTTTTAGAACCTATAACGATAGGAGCTGTAGAATTAAAAAATAGAATCGTAATGGCACCTATGACTAGATGTAGAGCCACTAACGAATATCAAGCACCAGATCAAAAACATGTAGATTATTACACACAACGTGCAGGCGCTGGATTAATTATCACAGAAGGTAGCGAGGTTTCAGAAAAAGCGCGAGGTTATCCTTTTGTCGCAGGAATTTTTAACGACGCTCAAGTAGAAGGCTGGAAAAAAGTTGTTGATAGTGTACATGAAGCTGATGGGAAAATTTTCTTGCAATTATGGCATGTAGGACGTACATCATTACCTGATTACCATGATGGACAACTGCCATGGGCGCCAAGTGCTGTTAATCCTAATACAGAATTGCGCAATCAGTACGGTGAAAAAAAGCAAACAGTAGCGCCACACGCCATGTCTGTAGAAGAGATTGAGCAAACTGTAAAAGAATTTGGAGATGCCGCGGCAAATGCTAAGAAAGCTGGATTTGATGGTGTGGAGATACATAGTTCTAACGGTTATTTAATCCATCAATTCTTTAATAATAAATCTAACGTACGCACTGATCAATACGGTGGTAGCAATGAGAATAAGGCACGGTTTTTCTTTGAAGTTCTAGAGGCAGTCGCACAGTCCTTTCCAGAAAACAGAATAGGTTGTCGATTAAATCCATCCTTAAATGGTGTTTTTGGAATTGAAGGAACTCCAGATACCATACCATTTTTTGATTACTTAATAAACCGTCTTAATGAGTATGATCTTGCTTACCTACATCTATCAGAACCGTTTACAGATGTTAGCGATATTGAGTTTTTAGAAAGTGATATTGCAAAACATTACCGTCCTATATACAAGGGTAATTTAATGATCAATAATGAATTTGATCGCGAGTCTGGTAATCAGGTTATAGAAAACGGACATGCAGATCTAGTCGCATATGGGAAATTATTTATCTCAAATCCAGATCTAGCACACAGATTTGAATTAAAAGCAGAAACAGCAGACTGGAATCAAGAAACATTCTATACTCAAGGTCGTGAAGGTTATACAGACTATCCTACTTTAGAAGAAGAAAAAGCTAAGAGCTAATGCCCTTAAGTAATATTTGAGGCAACTCTTTTTTAAGGTCGGCTACTTCGGTAGTCGACTTTTTTGGTATCCATAAATAGATAGATCTTAACGTACTTAATAAGTTAAATAGCATCGTTTCCACACTTATATTTTTAAACTCGCCCGCAGAAATTCCACTTTGTAAAATCTTTTTAAAATCTAGCTCATAAGTCTTACGCAGCAATATATATTCTTGGTAGGCTGCTCCTTCCAGGTGCATCCAGTCGGTATTCAAGACAGCTAATGCATTAGTGTATTCCAATGCTATTTTTATGTGAAGAAGTATGAGTTGTTCCGCTTTCGCAAAAGCGGACTTATCATCCATCTCTACTGCATCCATACCAGCTGTAAACTCATGAGCTACCTCTAGAATGAGTGTCGCCAGTATCTCTTGTTTCCCAGAAATATGATTATACAAACTGGCAGCTTTCATATCCATGGCAGCAGCAAGATCACGCATAGTAACCGCACTATATCCACGTTCTTTAAATAGTTGAGCTGCGGCTTTGAGAATTTGATTTTTGCGAGTCATAAGATGCAAATATAATAGATGAAGGCTATCTTAAAATTGATTAAAAATCTTTAGTGAGTATTAAGAATAATTACTTTTAGACTAGCTTTGAACTTTACCCTACAACAATGCTAGACAATATAGAAATTAATCCTCTTCTAGAGCGATTACCGCCGCACTTGAAACAGTTTATAAAGCCACAAAACTATGAGCTTTATACCTTTCAAGATCAAGCAGTATGGCGTCATGTCATGAGAAAAAATGTTGATTTTTTAAGTAAAGTAGCACATGGATCTTATCTAGATGGATTAAAGAAAACTGGTATTTCTATAGATAACATACCATCTATGTACGGTATGAATCGTATTCTTAAAGAAATAGGCTGGGCTGCTGTGGCTGTAGATGGTTTTATTCCACCAGCGGCATTTATGGAGTTTCAAGCATATAAAATATTAGTGATCGCGGCTGATATCAGAAAACTAGATAACATTGAATACACTCCAGCGCCAGATATTATTCATGAAGCGGCTGGTCATGCTCCTATTATTGCAAGTCCAGATTATGCTGAATATTTGAGACGTTTTGGCGAGATAGGTAGTAAGGCGATCTCTAGCGCACACGATCATGAGATGTATGAGGCTGTACGTAAAATCTCAATTCTTAAAGAAACACGTAGCGATAAACAAAATCCAGCATTAGACAAAGAAATTGCCGCTGCCGAGGCTGATATAGAACGCCTTCAAAATAAAAAAGTAGAACCTAGTGAAATGTCTTTAATAAGAAATCTACACTGGTGGACTGTTGAATATGGTCTAGTAGGGACTTTAGAAAACCCTAAACTATATGGCGCTGGTCTATTGTCTAGCCTAGGTGAAAGTAAAAGCTGTCTAGAAGCTGAGGTAGAGAAAAGACCGTACACCATTGAGGCTGCTTACCAAGATTTTGATATCACACGCAAACAAC
This sequence comes from Nonlabens arenilitoris, assembly GCF_002954765.1. Taxonomy (NCBI): domain Bacteria; kingdom Pseudomonadati; phylum Bacteroidota; class Flavobacteriia; order Flavobacteriales; family Flavobacteriaceae; genus Nonlabens; species Nonlabens arenilitoris. The sequence goes on from NZ_MTPW01000001.1 coordinate 591,732, forward strand.
CACACCTATATGTAACGCCTAATTTTGCACATTTAAGTGAAGTACTAGAAGAGTTTGCAAACACGATGGCAGTGCGTAAAGGTGGACATCGAGGATTACAAAAATTAATTAATTCAAAGTCCTTAGGAACTATAGAAATAAGTACTGGATTACAAGTTAGTGGTGTTTTCACTCGCATGATTACTAATGACGATAATGAGGTAGTATTCTTTGAAACAACTGGTGAAAGCGCTCTAGCTTATCGTGAAAAAGAACTGATAGGTCATGGTCGTAACACTCACAAAAATGGCTTTTTAAGTCCGCTAGGGAAACTTAAAGGAATCAACCTTGCCATAGAAGATATGGGACCTCGCGACTTACAGGCATATAATTTTTATGATAACGAGCGTATTGAATTTACCTATGAAAGCGGTATTAAAGTAGAAGGATTAAACGTGACGGGACAACGTAATATTAATGGAAAATTAATGTTGATACAGTTTATAGATTGCACGGTAACTTATAAAGATGAGATTCTATTCTCACCAGAGGATGGAATGCTCAACCTCGCGGTAGGTAAAGAAATTGTAAGTGCTTATGCTGGTCCTGCGGACTATTATAGCTTTGAACTCGTATTTCATGAAAGTGACACTAAAACGATAAAACCAGTATATTCAAAGCGTGAAATAGCGATACAAGGATTGTATGAGAAAGTACGCAATTATAGAGAAGAAGATAAGATTAATAAACCTTTACTTGAGAAATTAAAGACACAAATTCAAAATGATTATCCTGAACAGTGGTTACTTATTGAGGAAATTGATGAGTTGATAGGCTAATTAAAAACGGTCGATTGGTATTTGAGCATTGACTACCGTGCCATTACCTATGGTACTCGTTAATTCTAAAACACCATTTAGCTTTTGAGTAACTTTCCTTAAAGTTTGAATTCCATCACCATTTGGAACAAGGTTACGATCGTAGCCCATTCCATTATCATGTGTGATTAGATTTAAGTTTCCATCTTCAATGGAAGCGATATTGAAAATATAATTTGCATTTGAATAAAGGGCTGCATTATGTAGCCCTTCATTAATTATAGTCAATATCGATAATGTTTCTCGTGGCTCAAAGCTTAACAATTCCTTATCAGGAAAATTCATTTTAAAAGTAGAATTACTTTCCAGAGCAGATTTGTAATAATTTTGAATTTGCTTAGTTGCAACTTCAACGTCTTTTAAGGTAAAAAGGTTCTTGCTAGCCGCAAATTGATAAGTTAATGCAACGGCATCTTCTTTAATTTTAGTTTTTTCTGACACTTTTAATTGCAATTCTTTAGTGATTTCATCACGCTGATGTTGTAGCCTTGAAAGTTCGCCATTTTTATTTATTAGAGAATTATTATATTGTTTTCTATCCAATTCAGATAAAAAATATATAACCATAAGACCTACTAAAATACCAACGCTGACTAATCCCAAAATTTCTTCCATATTTCTAAAGTAAGAATAAAAGTTGTACTAAGTAAAATAGCATTTACTAAAACAATTTAAAAAAAGTATTTACTACTTTGCAGGTAAGTAATTCAAAAAGAAACGTCTCAAGAAAGAAAATATGTTCGGCCTATTCAAAAATAAAAAGAAAGAAATCATTAAAAAATACCTAGAAGAAGGTGCACAATTATTAGATGTACGCACCTCTTCAGAGTTTAATGGTAGTCATATAGAAGGATCTAAGAACATACCCGTTCAAGTTATCGATCAAAAAATGAAAAGTCTTGATAAAGAAAAGCCTATCATTGTTTATTGTGCGATGGGTGGACGTAGTAATGTAGCGGCTAGCAAATTAAAAGCTAATGGTTTTAAAGTGGTTAACGCTGGTGGTATAGGATCTATGAGAAAACATTTAAAACCGTGATACTTTAGTTATATATTCTTCCTACTTTTAAATCATGAAATTAGATTACCATAGCATAAAGGATAACGGAAGGCTGACTATTACCAGTTTTCAATGTGGACCATCATTACAACTTTTACAAGAAAAAGGACTTTATAAAATTGTATGGTGTACTGAAGGCGAAGAAACATTAGTAGTTGATGGATATGATGTGATTCTTAAAAAAAATCAGGTCCTATTTTGTACACCAGTTAATATCGTAGATATTCCTAAGGATAACTATGGCCTAATTGCATTTGTTTTCAATAGAGAATTCTATTGCATACAACACAACGATCCCGAAGTCTCTTGCATGGGACTTCTTTTCTATGGATCATCTAATGCACCTATTATCAACTTATCAGTAAAAGAACAAGCCAGCTTTAACGCTATGCTAGTTCTCTTTCAAGAAGAGTTTGAAACCAGAGATCATATTCAAGGTGAGATGTTGCGCACATTATTAAAAAGAATGTTGATCACCTCTACTCGATTAATTAAACAAGATAGTAATCAAGCAAGCCTTTCAGTTAAACAAGTAGACTTAATTAGAAAGTTTAATATACTCGTGGAGCAGCATTATAAAGATAAACACCAAGTAGCTGATTATGCAGACTTGCTATTTAAATCTCCTAAGACTCTATCAAATTTTTTTAAGAAACACGATGTAAAATCGCCATTAAAAATTATTAATGAACGTATCACTGCGGAGGCGAAAAGACTTTTACTCTACTCAGACAAAAGTGCTGAAGAAATAGCTTATGAATTGGGTTACAAAGAGCCTAGTCATTTCTCAAAATTTTTTAAAACACAGGTAGGTACATCACCACTATCGTTTAGAAAAGAGCATCAATTCATTTCATAGAATTAAAAAAACAGGGCTGTTTATAATAAAACAGACCTGTTTCAACCAACCAACTATGAAAAACTAATTTTTTAACTTAATAAACATTAAGCCTTTAATGGTGCCACAGCAGGAAAATCTACAGGCACTTGTGTTGTATTATGTAGATAATTTGAAATAGTTTTATCACCTACTAACACAATAGTATCAACTAAATTTTCTTGAGTATAACCAGCTGCTAAAAAAGCATCAACTACAGCCTGATCTGCTTTACCTCTATTTTCTGTGATGTTTTTTGCAAGACCTGCTAGCGCATTATAACTAGATTGAAAAGTTGCCTTACCTGCTCTCAATTCTAATATTTGCTCTTCAGTAAAGCCATTCATTTGAGCAATTGCAGTATGTGCAGCAAGACAGTAAGAACAGCCATTAACCTCACTTACAGCAAGATTTACAACTTCTTTCTCTTTATTATTTAAAGAGGTTTTAGATCCAGCAAAAGAAAGATAATTATTCAATGCATTATTTGATAATGCATAGGTTGCATATAAATTAGGAACAAAACCTAATTGCTTTTCTAGGTTATCAAAGATTCCTTGATTCACTTCGTTTACTTCACTTCTTTGTGGTACATTAAATGTTGCCATGATATAATATTATTTTAATTATTGTTATTTTCTTATCCCTTAGGACACTACAAAGATGCGATGGTGATTAGGTTCAAAATGTATTAGCTTTTCCCGTCTACTATTCTATTATTCCCGATACAATAATTTACTAATGGTGTAGTATCTTTATAGGAAAATTTCCTACCATGAATAAGTTGTATTATATCCTATTGACACTTGTTGTTCTCGCTTTCGCGAAAGCGGAATCTCAACAGTTACCAGAACCACCAGAAGAGCAGAAATTCTATGAATCACAGGAGTTTAGACTCTTGGGACCATTCCGTGGTGGACGTAGTGCTGCGGTTACAGGAGTACCTGGAAAACCTAATTTATTCTATTTTGGTAGTACAGGTGGTGGCGTGTGGAAAACTGTAGATGGTGGACGTACCTGGAGCAATATTTCTGATGGATTTTTTGGTGGATCTATCGGTGCTGTAAGTGTTGCACCTAGTGATCACAATGTGATATATGTAGGTGGTGGCGAGAAAACGGTGCGTGGTAATGTATCTAGTGGCTATGGAATATGGAAGACAGAAGATGCTGGTAAAACATGGACAGAAGCTGGATTACCTAAAAGCCGTCATGTCCCTAGAATCGTTATCGATCCCAACGACCACAATACCGTCTATGCCGCTGTATTAGGTAACATCTATAAACCTACTTCAGATCGTGGCGTTTATAAAAGTACTGATGGCGGTAAAACATGGAGTAAAAAACTATTTACTAATGATCTTGCTGGCGCGGTAGATTTAATCATAGATCCTAGTAACCCACGTGTGTTGTATGCAAGCACATGGCGATTACAACGTACACCATACAGTCTATCTAGTGGTGGCGATGGCAGTGCTTTATGGAAAAGTAACGATTATGGAGAAACATGGAAAGAGATCTCAAAAAATGAAGGTTTTGCAAAAGGAATTTTAGGTATTATGGGAATTACCGTTTCACCTGTAGATTCTGACAGACTATATGCTATTGTAGAAAATAAAGATCAAGGTGGATTGTACCGTAGTGATGACGCTGGTTTAACTTGGAAAAAAACTAATGATGACCGCAGTTTAAGACAACGTGCGTGGTATTATACACGTATATATGCAGACACAAAAGATGTCGATAAAGTTTATGTTGTTAATGTCAACTATCATAAAAGTACAGATGGTGGTAAAAACTTTTCTAGCGCAAGAGCACCACATGGTGATCATCACGATCTATGGATCGCACCAGAAGATTCTGACCGTATGATTATGGGAGATGATGGTGGCGCACAAATCACTTATGATGGTGGCGAGACCTGGAGCACTTATCACAACCAGCCTACCGCACAATATTACCGTGTGACTACAGATAATTCATTTCCATATAGAATTTATGTAGCACAACAAGATAATGGTACGATAAGAATACCTCATCGTACGACTGGACGTAGCATTACAGAAAATGATTGGGAAGGAACAGCTGGTGGCGAGAGTGCACATATTGCGGTAGACCCTAAAGATAATGATATTGTATACGGTGGTAGTTATGGCGGTTATCTAACTCGTTATAATCACAAGACTAAATCACAACGTGCGATTAATGTATGGCCAGACAACCCAATGGGACATGGTGCCGAAGGAATGAAATACCGTTTTCAATGGAATTTCCCTATTCTATTTTCTCAACATGAGCCTAATAAATTATATGCATTTTCAAACAATGTGCATGTAACCACAAACGAAGGTCAGAGCTGGGAAACCATTTCACCAGATTTGACTAGAAACGATCCTACAAAACTAGTTTCTAGTGGTGGACCGATTACACAAGACAACACCAGTGTAGAGTATTACTGTACCATTTTTGCCGCGGCAGAATCGCCTTTAAAAGCTGGCGAGCTTTGGGTAGGAAGTGACGATGGACTTGTGCACCTTTCTAAAGATGGTGGTAAAAACTGGAGCAATGTTACTCCTAAAGGTTTGCCAGAATGGGCACAAATCAATAGCATCGAGCCTAGTCGTTATGATGCGGCAACATGTTACTTCGCTGCAACTCGTTACAAATTGGGTGATTTTGCCCCTTATTTATATAAGACTACCGATTATGGAAAGTCATGGAAAAAAATAACCGATGGCATCCCATCAGAACATTTTTCTAGAGTGGTAAGAGAAGACGATCAAGTAAAGGGCATGTTGTATGCCGGTACAGAAACTGGACTGTATATCTCTACTAATGATGGAAAAACATGGAAATCTTTCCAGATGAATTTACCTATCGTACCTATTACAGACCTTGCTGTAAAGGATAATAATTTAGTCATCGCAACCCAAGGAAGAAGTTTATGGATACATGATGATCTAGGATTAGTGAGAGAGGCTTTTTCTAGTTCGCTTTTGCGAAAGCAAGACGTAAACAAACTTTTCAAACCTAAAACAGCTTACCGTATGGCAGGAAATGGTCGTGCAGGTTCACTTACTGCAGGAGCAAATCATCCGGCAGGAGTACAAGTACATTTTTATATTCCGACGTTGAAAGAAAAAGACAGTGTATCACTTTCTTTTTATGACTCTAAAAACGAATTGATTAAATCCTATGCTACCTATGATAAGAAGAATAAATTAAAAGTAAAACAAGGTGCTAATTCCTTTAACTGGGATACAGTTTATGACGGTGCAGAAAAATTACCAGGCATGATTCTATGGTGGGCAAATATGTCTGGCCCTAAAGCCGTACCTGGATCGTATAAAGTAGAATTATCAATAAACGGCGAGCAGCAATCTCAACCTATTACTATTATCTCTTCGCCTAATAGCGAGGCTAGTGATGCAGACATGCTGGCACAATTTAATTATGTAAATGAAGTAAATGCTACCGTCGACAAAGCTCATAAATCTATTAAAAATATACGTGCATTTAATAAAAAACTAAGTGCTTTTGAAACGTTATATGGAGATAGAGAAGAACAAGGTATTAAGGAAATGATTGCTCTGTCCCAAGAGATGAAAAAGAAATTTAGCGAGGTAGAAAAAGCGCTTTATCAAACTAAAAACCGCAGTGGTCAAGACCCTTTAAATTTCCCTATTAAATTAACTAATAAACTGGCTCACTTGAATAGTCTGGCACAAATAGGTGACTTTGCCCCTACCTCACAAAGTATAGAAGTTAAAGATGAATTAACTACTGAGATAGAAAAGCAACTGGCTATTTTTGACCAAGTTTTACAATCAGATATTAAAAAATTTAATGATCAATTTAATGCCTTGAATTTAGATTACTTAGTGATTGAAAAGGAAGATTAATTATGGAAGAGTTGAGTGGATACTGGGAAGGTTATTTTATCTATGGCTTAGGGTTTGACCTTCCTTTTTTTGGTGAAAAAGTTAAACTGTTTGCTCAAATGGAATTTAAAGATGGCATCATTACCGGACATCAAACTGAAGAAAAAGGTCCATTTTCAACTGGTAAAACAGTTAACTTTAATGGGTTCTGGGAAGAGGATTTAGTATCATTTACAGTTCAGTATACTAACAATCACGTTATATTAGAGGATGGTTTTAGCACTGAAGAAATAGGTCAGGTTTTTGAGATAACTTATAATGGCACGTTTAATCCAAAGAAGAAAGCCATCAATGGATTATGGTTTATGGAGAACGTGTTAGACTCACATATCGATCTAGAAATACCACCAGCAGAAGGTTTATGGATGTTGAAAAAAGCTAAAAAGCCCATAAGTGATTTTGATTATTCCTTATTAGGTTTACAATAACAATCTTGATTTAACGATAATTTTCAAAAGCTGATGGTTGTCATATTTTAAGGTTCAATAGGAGATTAATTTTGGCATCGTTAAACCAATTAACCTATTTATAATGAAAACCATTTTAATTCCTATTGATTTCTCAAAGACCAGTCATAAAGCCCTAGAAGTAGGTGCTACAATTGCAAAACGTATTAAAGCAAAACTGGTATTAATACATATGGCAGGCCTAGAAGAAGGGCTTAATGAAAAAAATAACAGTTTTGAACAAGCTATTTTCTACAGTAAGTATATAGGTGGCAAATTTGAAGAACTAATAAAAGAACCATATTTAAAAGATGTTCTGGTAGAACCTATATTGCAAAAACATTTAGATTTTGAAGGGATTAATGAATTAGCAAAAGAAATCAACGCATCATTAATCGTTATGGGTTCTCATGGTAGTAAAGGTCTGACTGAAATCATTAAAGGTAGTAATACAGAAAAAGTAGTACGCCATTCAGAAACGCCAGTTCTAGTTGTGAAAAATAATGAAATTAATTTTGCTCCAGAGCGACTATTATATGTGAGCGATTTTAATATAGAGACTATTAAAGCATATCATAGAATGGTAGAAATTGCTACTATGTTTAATGCGCGTATCGAGTTCTTATATGTTAATCTGCCAGGTAAACAATTTAGAAGCACCAATGAGATGGATGAAACGTTACTCAACTTTTTTAAGGAAGTTAAACATCCAGATCCTGTAAAAGCTATCAATACTGTAAATCGCTATGCAGATTATAGCGTTGAACAAGGCGTGATGAACTTTGCTTCTCTATCAGGCACAGATATTATTGCGATTCCTACACATGGTCGTACTGGAATCTCGCATTTATTACAAGGCAGCATCAGTGAAGACATAGCTAATCATGCGGTGATGCCAGTTTTAACAGTTAAAATGTAGCGATACGCTTCCGCGAAAGCGTATTTCATACATACCATAAATTCTTTAAGATTTTGTCTGTTTTACGACTACCATTATATGGAACTTAACATTATTACTCCAGCCGAAGCTGTAAAAAATATTTCATCTGGTCAACGTCTGTTTTTTCAAGGAGCAGCCATGACGCCTAA